>NZ_PQMX01000072.1:0-29469 GCF_004368385.1 Burkholderia sp. B10
GCCCATCCCCGGATACAACCGCGCAGCCAGCACCCAGGCGATCAGCATCGCCGCGACCGCGAGGCCATGCGCCGGATTGCGCAGGCACGACGCCACCTGTTCGCTCCGGCCGACGCCGAACAGGCACCACAGGCAGAAATGCTCGCAGTTGTTCGTCAGCAGCCGGTAGCGGCATTCGCCGAGGCGCGACGCCGCGCGGCGCGCGGCCTGCATCCCGTCGTAGGGCGCATGCGCGTGGCGCACCACCGCGAGCGCGCGGCCGGCCCGGAAGCCGTCGAGCGTGACCACTTCGACCGGGCCGCCGCTCGGATCGCGCGACCAACCCGCGTAATGAATCACGTTGCCGTCGCCGATATAGATGCCGTGATGCAAATAGCCGGGTCGGTGCGTCACGAGGTGCGCACCGACCGGCGGCTCGCCATTGGAATCGGCGGCGTCGGCGTGCGCTGCGGTCGGATCGATCATCGCGAACTCCCAGTGCGGCGGCGGCGCGGACCAACCGTGCGTCAGCCGCTCGATGCATGGCGTACTGCCACGTCTTCAGTATTGGCGGCGACCCCGCGCGGCACAATCAGCGCGGCCTGAGCTTGCTGTCCGACGTCGGGCGGCCGTGTCGGCAATTTCCGACGGCCTGCGCAGGATCGCCTGACAGCGCGCGCCGACACCATGCCGCCCGTCCGCCATTCACCCGCGGTACGCCGCTCGGCCGCGCGCCCCGACCGCCGCGACGCGATCGCGGTAACGCTTGCGCTTCGTCCGGTTTTGCGCGCCTCGACGGGAACGCCGTTGACTTGCATCAATGGGAAATCGACGTTCCGCGCGACGCTCACAGCATCGCCAAAGCGAACGCACGACGCCGTCGCACGCAGCACCGCGCCGCGATCGACGGGCGGCCGTGTAGCCACGCGTGCTCAATCAGGAGAGTGAAGATGCGGACCACTACCATCAAGATGCTGTTGGCAGCCTGCGTGCTGACGCTCGGCGCGAACGCGCTGGCCGACACCGCGAACGAGCCGATCTCGCGTAACGGCGTCGTGTACATCACCGGCGGCATCGGCAGCGACGAAGTCACCGCGTTTCGCGACGTCGCGCCGCGCTACAACCTGCGGATGACGTTCACGTCGAAGGCCGGCCACTATCTGTCCGACGTCGACGTGAAGCTGGCGTCCGGCAAGTCGGCGCTTCTCGACGTACGCACCGGCGGCCCGTTCCTGTTCGCTCGCGTGCCGCCGGGCAGGTACACGATCACCGCGCGCGACCGCGCGGTGCAGGAGGTCCGGCATGTGGTCGTGCCGGCGCGTGGTGGCGTCGATGTCCGCTTTGCCTGGCGCGACCCCGAACGCGAAGGCGCGATGCGACTCTGCACCGGCTGCCCGGCCCCGCAGCAGCAACCGGCGCGCTAGCCGCGCGGCGGGTCGGCGCCGACCCGAAGGTAGGCGTGCAGGACTCCCGGCCTCGGCTCGGCAGCGACGCGCTCGCATGCCGGCCTCGATCCATCCGGCGCCACGAAGGAGGCGATCCAGTGGAACGCGTTCGATGGGTGCGATTGCGCCGCGCTGTCGCGCTGAGCGGCGCGTTGCTGCTCGCGTTCGGCCCATTCGGCCCGCTCGGCCCATTCCGCGCGGCCGACGCGTGGGCGCAAGCCGACGCGCCCGCTGCGTCGCAGCAGGCGGCCGCGATCGACGCGGCGATCGCCGCGGAGATCGCGGACGGGCATCTCGCGGGCGCCGTGGTCGTGACCGGCGACGCGGACGGCGCGCGCGTGCGGGTCGCCCGCGGTGCGCGCGTGACGGGCGAGCAGGCCGAGCCGATGACGGCCGACACCGTGTTCGACCTCGCGTCGCTGACCAAGCCGGTGGCGACGGCCGTCGCGATCATGCAGCTCGCGGAGCGCGGCATGCTCGGCCTCGACATGCCGGCCGCGCACTACTGGACGGCGTTCGGCACGAACGAGAAGGCCGGCATCACGATCCGCCAGTTGCTCGCGCACGTGTCGGGGCTGCCGGCCGGCGTGTCGTCGGCCCGCGCGCTGCGCAGCCGCGCGGCCGTGCTCGCCGACATCGTCGCGATGGCGCCGGTCGCGACGCCCGGCACGCGCGTCCGTTACAGCGACGTCAATTACGTGGTGCTCGGCGAGATCGTCCGGCGCGTGTCGCACCGACCGCTCGACGCGTGGTGCGCCGAGCACGTGTTCGGGCCGCTCGGGATGACGAGCGCCACGTTCCGCCCAGCCGCCCCGCTGAGCGCGCGCGTGGCGCCCACCGTCGTACGCGACGGCCGCCTGCTGCGAGGCCGCGTGCACGATCCGGTCGCGGCGGCGCTGGGCGGCGTGGCGGGCAATGCGGGCCTGTTCGCGAGCGCGGACGATCTGGCGCGCTTCGCGCGCATGCTGCTGAACGGCGGCACGCTCGGTGCAACGCGGGTGCTGAGCGCGCGCAGCGTCGCCGAACTCGAAACACCGCTCCCGGCCGACACGCCAAGCGAGCTGCACACGCCCGGCTGGGCGGTCGGGCCGCCGCTCGTGGCGAACCGCTACCGGCTGCCGCCGGTCGGCGCGCTGCAACACCTCGGCTACACGGGCACGGCGCTATGGATCGATCCCGTGACGCGTCGCTTCGCGATCGTGCTGACGAGCCGTCTCTATCCGGACGAAACCGGCACCGCGATGCCGTTGCGCGCGCTAGTGGTCGGCATCGTATCGAGCGCGGCGGCGCCGGTGACGCCGGCGCAGATCGCCGCGCGCGTGCCGCCGATGGCGGACGCGCTCGCCGCAGCCGTCCGGCCGCCGCCATCGCGCGGGCCGGTGCTGGCCGGCATCGACGTGCTGGCCGCGAGCGGCTACGCGGCGGTGGCCGGCAAGCGCATCGCGCTCGTCACGAACCGCAGCGGCTTCGACCGGTTCGGCCGGCGCACGGCCGACCTGCTCGCGCACGCGCCGGGCGCACGGCTCGTTGCGCTGTTCGCGCCCGAGCACGGGCTCGGCACCGACGTGGACGACACGTTCGACGATAGCGTCGATGCGGCGACCGGCGAGGTCGTTCACAGCCTGTACGGCGAGCGCCGCACGATCGCGCCCGCGCTGCTGGCCGACGTCGACGTGCTGGTGGTCGACCTGCAGGACGCGGGCGTGCGCTTCTTCACGTACCTGGCGACGCTCGGCTATGCGCTCGAAGCCGGCGCGGCCGCGCATCGTCCGGTGATCGTGCTCGACCGTCCCGATCCGCTCGGCGCCGACGCGTTCGGCGGGCCCGTCGCCGACGCGGGGCCGTCGACCTTCACGCGCTACTACGCGCTGCCGCTCGCGCCCGGCATGACGATCGGCGAACTGGCCCGGCTGTTCAACGACCGGCTGCAGATCGGCGCGACGCTCAGCGTGGTGCCGCTGGCGAACTACGCGCGCACGATGCGCTTCGACGACACGGGGCTCGGCTGGTTGCCGCCATCGCCGAACCTGCGCGATACGGCCGCGCTGTCGCTCTATCCGGAGACGGGGCTCGTGGAAGGCGCGGCGGTCAGTGTCGGGCGCGGCACCGCGACACCGTTCAGCGTGGTCGGCGCGCCGTGGATCGACGCGCGCAGCGTCGCGGACGATTTGCGCGCGATGCGGCTCGCCGCGACGTTCTCGCCGGTGCGCTTCGTGCCGACCGAGGGCCAATATCGCGGCAGGCTCTGCGAAGGCGTGCGCATCGAACGGCTGCCGGGCGCGACGCGGCCCGGCGAGATCGGGCTGGCGCTCGCGCTGGCATTGCACCGCCGTTATCCGGCGCGGTTGCGGATCGATGCGATCCGCGCGTCGGTCGGCTCCCGCGAGGTGGCCGACATGCTGGAAGCGGGGCGCTCGCTCGACGACATCGAAGCGTTCGTCGCTGCGCAAAATGCCGCGTTCGCGCCCGAGCGGGCGGCCTTCCTGCTGTATTAAGCGCGGGTCGGCGCGCGGCGTCGGGTGTTCGGCCGGCTGCGCAACGGAACGGCGTCGCCGTGACCGCCGCGCGTCGCGGCGGCGCACCCTTGGCGCCGCCGACGCAGTCGGAAGCTCAGAACTGCTGGTCGTAGTTCAGGCGGACATGCTCGACATGCGTCGAGCCGTCTCGCGTAATCGCGAGGTCGATGTGATAGATGCCTTTCCAGCGTGCGTCGAACACGTGCCCGTACGTGACCGCATTGCCGTCCCGCGCCGGTTCGAGCTGCATCTGCTTCGGCTTCGTGTGAAACGAGCTGGCTTCGCTGCGCGGGCCCTTCACTACGGCCGTGATGTGCGCGTTTTCGATGCGCTTGCCGGTCGACCGGTCGAACAGCGCGACGGTCAGCAGATACAGGTTCACGTTCGACGACGCGTCGGCGGCGCTGCCGCCCGCTGCGGCAGTCTGATTCGCCGGCACCACGCCGAAGTTGACGGCAATGTCGCCGGACGTCACGCTGCGCGTCAGGTCGTTCGCAGCGGCAGGTGCTACCTGTCCGACCAGCAATGCCAGCCACGCAAGCAGTACAACGAAAGGTCTCGATCGCATCGAAGTCTCCTCGGGGATTGGGCTGCCGCATCGGCCGTGCACGTGCGGAGCAAACGGTAGCGTGTCCATGCTGACGCGGAACGCGCGTGCCGGCTTGATGCAGGTCAAGCGCCACCACGCCATCGGGCCGGCGCGCCGCTCGTTTCGGTGCGCGAGCGGCCGCATCGCGTCCGACGCCGGCTCCAGTTCCGGCTTCGGCAGGTGTCGCAACGTTTGACGTGCGTCAAGGCGGCACGAGTGTATGACCGTCAGCTCGCCGCCGAACGGTGACACGCCGCTTCCTTAAGAATCCGGTAAGGAACGCGCCCGAAGATGAATGCATCGCTCAGGAGGATCACGATGCGTCTATCTGACTCGGTTCGCATGCTGCGCCGGTCCTGCGCGGCGGCCGCGATATGCATGGCCGCCGGCGCCGGCGCGCATGCCGAAACACCGGCCGCGTTGCTGGCCGGCTACACGGCGCAGGCGGGCGCGGCCGCGGTGCCGTTGCGCGGACAACAGTTCTTCACGTCCCGCCACGGACGCGAATGGAGTTGCGCGAGCTGTCACGGTAGCTCGCCGACCGGTGCAGGGCGGCACGTCGTGACCGGCAAGACGATCGAGCCGCTCGCGCCCGCGTTCAACCCGGCGCGGTTCTCGGACGGCGCACGCTCCGAAAAATGGTTTCGCCGAAATTGCAAGGATGTCGTCGGGCGCGAATGCTCGGCTGCCGAAAAGGCCGACATCCTCGCGTGGCTGATCACGTTGAAACCCTGAAGGGGAACGCAGATGAACCGTGTCGAACCGACGATCTCGTCGTGGCGCCCCGCGCTGCGGGCCGGCGTCGCCGCGGCGCTGCTGGTTTCGCTGCTGCCGCACACCGTCCTCGCCGAAGACGAAATGCGCGGCATGGCCGTGCCGCTGCTGCCCCGCTACAAGCAGGAGTGCGCGACCTGCCATGTCGCCTATCCGCCCGGCGCGCTGCCGGCCGAGTCGTGGCGTCGCATCCTCAACGGTCTCGAGCATCACTTCGGCACCGACGCGACGCTCGATGCGGCAACCGTCGCGCAACTGCAGACCTGGCTGAGCGCGCACGCGGCGACGGGCGCTGCGGCGCGGCGGCCGCCCGACGACCGGATCACGCGCTCGTCGTGGTTCATCTCGACCCACGACGAAGTACCGGCCGCGGTGTGGAACAGCCCGGCAGTGAAGCGGCCGTCCAATTGCGCCGCATGTCATACGCAGGCAGACAAGGGAAATTTCGATGAACGATTCGTCCGCATTCCAGGCGCCCGCTGAACCGGCCACGCCGCGCGCCGAACGCGTGCTGGTGTGGGACGCGCCGGTGCGCGCGTTTCACTGGCTGATGGTGATCGCATTTGCCGGCGCGTGGCTGAGCGCCGAAAGCGAACGATGGCGGCTGATGCACGTCGCGTTCGGCTACACGATGCTGGCGCTCGTCGCGTTTCGCGTCGTCTGGGGCGTGGCCGGCACGCGCCATGCGCGCTTCTCGTCGTTCGTGCGCTCGCCGGCGGCCGTGGGCCGCTATCTGCTGAGCCTCGTGAAAGGCCGGCCCGAACATCACGTCGGCCACAACCCGGCCGGCGCGGTCGCGATCGTCGCGATGCTGGCGATGACGGCCGCGCTCGGCGCGAGCGGCTGGGCCGCGTACAACGGTAACGGCGAAGCGTTCGGCGAGCTGCATGAAGGCGTGGCGAACGCGATGCTCGTGCTGGTCGCCGTGCACGTCGGCGCGGTGTTCGTCAGCAGCATCGTGCACCGCGAGAATCTGGCCCGCGCGATGGTGACGGGTTACAAGCGCGGTGCGCCGGCCGACGGCATCCGGCGCGCGTGGTGGAGCGTCGCCGCGATCATGACGGCCGCGGCGATCGGCTGGTGGTGGACGCAATGGCACGCGGCGCCGCAACCCGCGCCGGGCGACGGCCCGGTCGCGGCCGACATCGGACGCCCCGCGCACGGCGCGGACCGCGACGACGATTGACGGCCGCCGGCTGAGTGAGTGCCCGATCGTGCGCATCCTGCTCGTGGAAGACGATGTCCTGCTCGGCGACGGCATCCGCGCCGGGTTGCGCCAGCAAGGGTTCCAGGTCGACTGGGTCCGCGACGGCGACGCGGCGCAGCGCGAGCTGCGCGCGCACGTTCATGCGGCCGCGGTGCTCGACCTCGGGTTGCCGCTCGTCGACGGCATGGACGTGCTGCAACGCATTCGCCGCGACGGCATTGCGCTGCCGATCCTCGTGCTGACCGCGCGCGACGCGGTGCCCGACCGCATCCGAGCGCTCGACGCGGGCGCCGACGACTACGTGATCAAGCCCATCGACCTGTACGAGCTCGGCGCACGCCTCCGCGCGCTGGTGCGGCGCGCGCACGGCCGGCCGACCGAACGGCTGCGCGCGCACGACGTCGAGCTGGAGCCCGCGTCGCGCACCGCGCGCCGCGCGGGCGTGGCCGTTGCGCTGTCGACGCGCGAGTTCGACCTGCTGCACATCCTGATGCTCAACGCCGGGCGGGTGCTGTCGCGCGAGCAGATCGAGCAGTATCTGTACAGCTGGGGGCAGGAAGTCGAGAGCAATGCGGTGGAGGTCCACATCCATCGGCTGCGCGCGAAGCTCGGCAGCGAAGTGATCTGCACCGTGCGCGGTGTGGGCTACGTGCTGATGCGGGACGCCGCATGAAGGCGCTGCTGCCCGCGCGCTCGCTGCACGGCAGGCTGCTGACGCTGGTGCCGGCCGTGGTGCTCGGCGTCTGGCTCGCGACGCTGATGCTGACGTGGCTCGATGCGCAGCGCGAGATCGACCGGCTGCTCGACGGTCACCTCGCGCAGGCCGCCGCGCTGCTGGTCGCGCAGCAGGCGCGCGGGCCGGACGACGACGACACCGCGATCGACGCGCCGCTGCTTCATCCGTACGGGCCGCGTGTGGCGTTCCAGGTATTCCACGACGGCCGGCTCGGCCTGCATTCGGAAAACGCGCCGTCGCAGCCGATGGTGGCGCCCGAGCTGACCGGGCAGGCTCGCGCGTCGGGATTCTGGACCGTTGCGATCGACGGCGATGCGTGGCGCGTCTTCGTCGTGCACGGCGTGCGCCACGACGTCCAGGTGTTCGTCGGCGAACGGATCGATTCGCGCAAGTCGATCCTCGGCGCGGTCATGCGCAGCGCGTTCTGGCCGATGGCGGCCGCGCTGCCGCTGCTGGTGCTGGCGATCGCTGGGCCGTGCGCCGCGGCACGTCGCCGCTGCGCGATTTCGGCCGCGCGCTCGCCAGGCGCAACCCGCAGGCGCTCGACACGATTCGGCTCGAGCGCACGCCGCTCGAAATGCAGCCGATGCTCGACGCGCTGAACCGCCTGTTCGAACGGATTCGCGCGGTGATGGACGCCGAGCGGCGCTTCACCGCCGATGCGGCGCACGAGCTGCGCACGCCGATCGCGGCCGTCAGCGCGCAGGCGCAGGTCGCGCTGGCCGAGCGCCACGACGCGCCGCGCCGGCATGCGCTGCGCGGCGTGCTCGAAGGCTGCGATCGAGCCGCGCGGCTCGTCGATCAGCTGTTGTTGCTGTCGCGTCTCGATGCGGGCGCGCTGGCCCAGCGCGCCACGGTGGACCTGGCGGCGCTCGCGAAACGCGTGGTCGCGGAAGCCGCGCCACGGTCGATCGACATGCGGCAGCGGCTGGAGCTCGACGCGCGAGCGCCGTGCCTCGTCGGCGGCAACGAGCCGTTGCTCGAGTCGATGGTGCGCAATCTGGTGGACAACGCGATTCGCTACAGCCCGGCCGACGCGTGCATCACCGTGTCGGTCGCGCGATGCGACGGGCGCACGACGCTGCGCGTCGAGGACAGCGGCCCGGGCATCGGCGACGACGATCTGCGCCGGCTGGGCGAGCGGTTCTTTCGGCCGGCGGGAAGCCGGCCGGGCGGCAGCGGCCTGGGCTGGTCGATCGTGCGGCGCATCGCGGCCGCGCATGAAGCGGACCTCGAGGTCGGGCGTTCGGCGGCGTTGGGCGGGTTGTGCGTCGTCGTGTCTTGGCCGGCCGCCGATGCAGCCGATGCAGCCGGCACAGCCGAGCACTAGGCAATCATGTCCGTCGCGAATCACACCGCACAGCGTCGGCGCGTGACCGAAGGTCACCGCAGCGGCCTTTCGTGGCCGGCTCGGCGCGCGTGTCAGGCTGGCCTCGGTCCTCGCCCGGCGCACCGCGCCGCGCGGTCATTGGCCGGCAGCGCCGCTGGCGGGGCCGCCGGGCTGCCCCTGCATGTAGCCGGGGCCCATGCCGGACCCCATCCCCGAACCTGGCCCCATCCCGGACCCCATTCCCATCCCTTGGCCGCGATGCATGCCGCGCATCGGCGGCGCGTCGGGGAGCGTGATGCCGCGCGCCTTCGCACGCTTCTGCATCTGCGCGTGATGCTCGGCGCGGATCTTGTCGCGCTCGGCGTCCGACGCTGCCGCGAGCATCCGCGTCCGGTATTCGGTGCGCTCCGCCGGCGTCATCAGCTGACTGCCGTAGATCATGTGCCCCGATTCGACGCCGCCGCGTGCAGGCTGGCTCGGCTGGCTCGCCTGCGCGTGGGCCAGCCCGGCCGACATCGCGATCGCGACGCCGATCACGCAGTGTGCGGTGAAGGTATTCAAGCGAAACATGGCAGTCTCCCGACGGTTTGCATGCGTTCAACGGTACACGTGAGCGCAGCCTGTCCATTGCGGCAGATCAAGGGCCGTCCGGGAGCCGCTCATACCATCGAAACGTGTGCCGGCCGTCACGGCGATGTCGCTCCTGCGGTGCATCATCGTGCGTCGCGTGCAGCGACCGCGGCGCGACGCCGTGAGCCGGTCCGATTTCCCCAACGCGGAGGCGACCTGCCATGACCGATTCACTGAACTATCGTCAACGAACCGCCGAGATTACCGAGCAGATGCGCAAGCTGCGGCAGTCGCAGCCCGATCTGATGTCGGCGTTCGGCGCATTGGCGGCGGCCGGCACGCGCGACGGCGCGCTGACGAAGAAGACGCGCGAGCTGATCGCGCTGGGCATCGCGATATCATCGCGCTGCGACGACTGCATCGGCTTCCACGTGCAGGCGCTGATCAAGCTGAAGGCGACGCGCGAGGAAGTCGAGGAGGTGGCCGGCGTCGCCGTGTACATGGGCGGCGGCCCGTCGATGATGTACGCGGCCCATGCGCTGATTGCTTACGACCAGCTGGCCGCTTGAGCGCCGCTGTCGGGTGCTGCCAGCGACATTCGAATTTGCTAACCCTGTAACGTGAACTGAATCGTGATCCAGAACAACCCCGACGCCGTACCCGAAACTGTCGCCGAAGCGACGCCCGCCATGGCCGCCGCGGCTACCCGAAGCACCTGGGTGAGCGTCGCGGTGAACCTCACGCTGAGCATCGGCCAGGTGGTGATCGGCATCCTGTCGCGCTCGCAGGGCCTCGTCGCGGACGGCATTCATTCGCTGTCCGATCTGGTCGCGGATTTCGTCGTGCTGCTGGCCGGTCATCACAGCCGCAAGCCGGTCGATGAAAAGCATCCTTATGGCCATCAACGCTTCGAAACCGGCGCGTCGCTCGCGCTGGCCGCGATCCTGCTGGTGGTCGGCGGCGGGATGCTGTGGTCGGCGGTGCAGAAGCTCGAGCATCCGGAGGCGATCGAGCGCGTCCACGTCGCGGCACTGTGGGTGGCGCTCGTCGCGCTGGTCGCGAAGGAGAGCCTGTTTCGCTACATGCTCGCGGTCGCGACGCGCGTGAAGTCGAGCATGCTGGTGGCCAACGCGTGGCATGCGCGTTCGGACGCCGCGTCGTCGCTGGTGGTCGGATGCGGGATCGTGGGCAACCTGCTCGGCTATCCGCTGCTCGATCCGGTCGCCGCGCTGATCGTCGGCGGGATGATCGTGAAAATGGGCGCGACGTTCGGCTGGAACGCGTTGCACGATCTGATGGACCGCGCGGCCGACGCCGAGGACGTGCAGGCGATCCGCGCGACGCTGCTCGCCACGCCCGGCGTGCTCGACCTGCACGACCTGCGCACGCGCAAGACCGGCGATCTGATCCTGGTCGACGTGCATCTCGACATCGACGCCGATCTCACCGTGGCGCAAGGGCATGACATCGCGGTGGACGCGCGCGCGCGCGTGCTGCGCCATCATCGGGTGCTGAACGTGATGACGCACGTCGATCCGCGCAAGCGCGAAACGGCGCTCGAAGCCGCAGCGCTTCACCGAAATTAAGAGGGGACGGGCGGCGTATCGGCCAACGCACGCCCGCGCCGGCTTCAATCGGAGCGGCGCACGCGCTGGCCGCGCCGGAACGTCAATCGACGTTCGTGGACGAGCGCGTGCCAGTCGAGCTTCATCAACACGACGATGCATGCGAGCAGCACGAGCTGCGTGACGATGAAGTAGCCGCCGAGATAGCTGCCGCCGAGTTCGGACTCGGCGTCGAGCTGCGTGGACGCGAAGCGGCCGACGTGCGCCCAGATCGCATAGGTCGTCACGCGGCCGATGAAGAACGCCGCGGCGATGATCCTGAGCGGCAAGCCGGACAGCCCGTATGCGATGAACAGATAGTTCGACGGCAGCGGGCTCAGCGCATAGAGGAAGAACGCCCCGGCGGTGAGCGTGCCGTGCTTGCGCAGCCAGCGCGTCGCCACGGCGATGTTCTCGCGATCGGCGTCCCGCACCCAGCGCGAGCGCACCAGCGAGCGCGCGAAGGTCGCGAGGATCACGCGGCCGGTGGTGGCCGCGGCCGCCGCGACGACGGCGAACACGAACGGATTGCCGTCGGGCAGGTTGAAGCCCACCCACGACATCGCCATCCAGGTGGGCGGCGCGAATGCCGGCACGAGATTCAGCAGCAGAATCAGCAGGAACAGCACAGCCAGCGTCAGCACGATATCGGCTCCAGACCATCCGGTGTCACGTTTCGATTGTGCTGAAGAGACGGGCCGCGCCGTTGACTCACGTCAAGCAACGCACCGCGCGGGCACGCGCGTCGGGCTGACCCACGTCAACGGTCGAAGCGCGGCATTTTCTAGACTGATGCCACGCCGTCGTCAACGGCGCCCGACGCAACGCTCGGGCCCACGCGCGGCAACAGGAAAACTCGTCATGCCCCGAATGCGCTGGTCGCTCGATTTCACGTTGCTGGTTCTGTCTGCCGTCACGCTCGCCGCCGGCGGCGCGTGCGTCGCGTTCGGCCTGCCTGCGCTCGCGCGCCTCGTGTGGCTGCTCGGCGCGCTGCCCGTGCTGCTCGCGTTGACGGTCACCGTCGCCAAGGCGGTCGCGCGCCGGCAGCCCGGCATCGACGTGCTCGCGTGGCTCGCGATCGGGCTCGCGCTCGCGCTCGACGAGACGCTGACCGCCGCGGTCATCGCATTGATGCTCGCGAGCGGGCGGACGCTGGAGCAGCACGCGCAGCGCCGCGCGCAACGCGAGATGACCGCGCTGCTCGGCCGCGCGCCGCGGCAGGCGACGCGGTTCGAGCATGGCGAATGGCGGCCCGTCGCTCCGGGTGCGATCGTCCCCGGCGACCGGCTGCTGGTGCGCAGCGGCGAGTGCGTCGCGGTCGACGGCACACTCACCGGCGACGCGGAACTGGACGAATCGATGCTGACCGGCGAATCGTCCACGCAGCGGCGACGTTCGGGCGAAACCGCATGCAGCGGCGTGGTCAACGCCGGCGCGCCGTTCGAAATGGTGGCGCGCACGACCGCCGGCGACAGCACGTTTGCCGGCATCGTACGGATGGTCGAGCGCGCGCAGCGCGAGCGCAGCCCGTCCGTGCGCGTCGCGGATCGCTACGCGGCGGGCTTCGTCGTGATTGCGCTGCTCGTCGCGGGCGGCGCGTGGCTCGCGACCGGCGACGTCGGCCGCGCGCTCGCGGTGCTCGTCGTCGCGTCGCCGTGTCCGCTGATTCTCGCGGTGCCGGTCGCGATCGTGTCGGGCATGTCGCGCTGCTCGAAGCGCGGCGTGCTGGTCAAGGGCGGCGGCGCGCTGGAACGCCTCGCGCAAGCGACGATTCTGTTCTTCGACAAGACCGGCACGCTGACCGGCGGGCGCGCACGCATCGTCGCGATCGAATGCGGCGCGCAGGTCGCCGCCGCCGACGTGCTGCGCTTCGCGGCGTCGCTCGCACAGGCGTCGGCGCACGTGATTTCGGACGCGCTGACGGTTGCCGCACGGGAGCGCGGCGTCGGTCTGTCGGCGCCGTCGGCCGTACTGGAGACGCCCGGCGAAGGCGTGACGGGCAGCGTCGACGGTCACACGGTCACGATCGGCAAGTTTAGTTTCGTCGCGGCGTGCTCGACGCCGGCGCCGTGGAGCGATGCGTTCGTCGCGCGCGTCGGCGGCCAGGGCGGCGCGGCGGTATTCGTCGGCGTGGATGGCGCGATGATCGGCGCGATCGAGCTGGCCGACGAACTGCGGCTCGAGACGCCGCGCGCATTGCGGCTACTCAAGCGCGAAGGCGTCGAGCGCCTCGTGATGCTGACCGGCGACCGGCGCGATATCGCGCTGGCGGTCGGCGAACTGCTCGGCGTGACCGACGTGCGCGCCGAGCAAACGCCGACGGACAAGCTCGCCGCGATCCAGTCGGCTCGCAAGGACGGCGTGACGATCATGGTCGGCGACGGCGTGAACGACGCGCCGGCGCTCGCGGCCGCCGACGTCGGCATCGCGATGGGCGCGCGTGGCGCGGCCGCGTCGTCCGAGGCCGCCGACGTGGTGCTGCTGGTCGACCGGCTCGACCGCCTCGTGGACGCGATCCGCATTGCGCGCCGCGCGCGCCGCATCGCGCTCGAGAGCGTGGTGGCCGGCATGTCGTTGTCGGCGCTCGCGATGGCGGTCGCGGCGGCCGGATTACTGCCGCCGATTGCGGGCGCGGTGATTCAGGAGGTGATCGACGTCGTCGTGATCGTCAATGCGCTGCGCGTGTTGCTGGTCCGCGCGAAGCCGTCGGAGGCGCGGCCGAGCGGCCTCGACGTCGAGCAGCTCAAGCGCGAGCACGCCGCGTTGTCGCCGCTGCTCGACCAGTTGCGGGATCTCGCCGATCGCATCCCCGGCTTGCCGGCCGCGACCATCGCGAGCGAATCGGCGCGGCTGATCGGCGTGCTGGACGCGCGGCTGCTGCCGCACGAGCGCGCGGACGACCGCGACGTCTACGCGCGTCTCGCGCCGCTGCTCGGCGGCGAGGATCCGCTTGCGGCGATGAGCGGCGCGCACCGCGAGATCTTCCGGATGGTCAGGGCGCTCAGGCAGATGGTCGCCGATCTGCCGCGCGAACACGCCGACGCCGCGGGCGCTCAGGCGATCCAACGGACGCTGTACGGGCTTGAAGCGATCGTCCGCCTACATTGCGCGCAGGAGGAGGAGCTGTTCCACGCGGTGGGCGCGGACGTGTGACGCGCTAGCGCGCTACGCATGCGGCGCGTTCACGAGCAGGACCGGCGTCGGCGCGATCCGCGCGACGCGGCGCGCCACGCTGCCGAGCACCCAGCTCGTGACGCCGCGCCGTCCGTGGGTGCCCATCACGATCATGTCGGCATGCCAGCCGCTCGCGTCGTGCACGATCCGTTGCGATACGTCGTCGCCGGTGCGGTCGGTTTGAATCAGCTGCGACTGCGCGTGTCGGGCCGCGCCGTCGAACAGCGCGACGGCTTTTTGCAGTACGCGGCGGCCTTCGTCGATCGACGCCTGTTCCAGCGTCTCGACGGGAACGAAATCGCCCAGCGATACGGGCCGGTCCACGACGTGGATCACGCGGAATTCGGTGTCCGGCCGCGCGAATTTGAGGCCCGCGCGCAGTGCGTTGAGGGCGATCGCACTGCCGTCGACGGCGAACAGCATGCGCGCCGGCACATGCTCGGCGGCCGGCTGGAACCCTTCCGGGACGATCAGCAGCGGACAGCCGGCGAGGTGGCCGAGCGGGCCGGACACCGTGCCTTCGATCCACCGCAGCAGGCCGTGATGCTGACGCGCGCCGACGATCAGTAGATCGGCGCGCCACGCCTGCGCGGTTTCGGCCAGCGCATGGGCGATATCGGCGCCGTGCACGGACAGGTCGATGACTTCGCTGTCGATCGCGATGTCGTCGCGCCGCAATGCGCCGGTGGCGCGCGACAGCGCGTCGGCGGCGTCGTGCAGCAATTCGTCGCGCGCCGCTTCGAAGAACGCGGCCGATTTCGATCCGCGCGGAACGAGTGTGCGCGGATTTTCCGCAACGCTGACCACGTGCACCGACGCATTCGGCGCAATGAGGTTACGCGCATACGCGAGCGCATGATCGGACGCGGCGGAGCCGTCGATCGCGATCAGCACCCGTTGGGGCGCGTGGTGGGGGTGGAGGGGTGAGTTGCTGGCGCTCATGAAGGTCTCCCGGTCCGGTGGCAACCGGCGATCGTGCATACGGCCATTGTTCGCACGCGAGGCGCGCGCGGCTTGACCTTCGTCAAACGCGTTCATGTTCGCCTGGTAATGCGTGCCGCTGGCTTTCCAGCGGCCGAAGGGCGGCCGCGCTGCTAATCGGGCGCCCGATCGGGGATCGCCTGGACGATCATCGAAAACAGCCGGTCGAGATCCTCGTCGAGCGGCTGGCCGTCGAACGGATCGCGATTCGCGGCGAACGCCGCGTCGATCCCGACCCAGTCGTCGGGCGTCAACACGCGGGTGGCGGCCGGCAGGATCACGGTCTCTTCTAGACAGCGATGGTCCGCATGGAACTCCGCGTAATCGTCCATCAGCGCGCCGAGCGTATGCAGCGCGCTCGCGCCTTTCAACTCGTAGCGCGTCAGCGCGTGCTCGAGATTCCGCAGCTTCATGTCGCTCTTGTCGTGCTGCGCCTCGAGCTGGTCGAGCACGCTGTCGAACTCGCCGGTGCGCGCCCGCAACGGCGCGAACAGGTAGCGGTCTTCGTTCGGATGATGAATGCGCTGCGGGTATTCCCGGATGTAATAGAGCATCGCGCGGAACACGATCACGCCCGGCACCGGCTCACCCGCCACGAGCAGACGGACGAAGTGCCGCATGCCGTCGATCACGGTCGACAACTGCGCATGTTCGTGGCGGATGATGGCGACGGCGCTACGTGGCCCGGGCATCGACATTTCACACCCCACAGCGGTAACGGAATGACCGGCGTGCTCGCGGCTCGCTTCGGCTGCGCGCATGAAGCCCGGTTGCGATACGTCGATATTGATCGACCGCCGCCCGTCGTTGAAGGGTGTGTACACCGAGGCGTTGACGAAGATCAACGGTCGCGTGGAGCGTGTGGGTCTGCTGATCGCGTTCGGTCTGCCGCGTGGCTGCCGACACGTGCGGGCGACGCGCGACGCCGGTTTTCCGCCGGATTTCGAAGCGGTCCGGCCGCCGCGCATCGCAATGCCGGCGTCAGCCGATATCCTTCGCCTGCAGCGCGCGCCGGCCGGAACGGGCCGCCCACGGCAGGATGCGCGGCAGGACGTTTTCCGCATGGAGCACGCGGTGCGCCACGGCCGCGGCGACGTGCAGGCCGACCAGCGCGACGAGCGCGTAGGCGGTGAGTGCGTGCAGTTCGCCGAGCCAGTGCGACAGCTCGCGGTTCTTCGCGACCAGCGTCGGCAGCGAAAAGAGTCCGAAGCAGCTGGCCGGGTGCCCGGCCGCGTTCGTCTTCAGCCAGCCGAGCACCGGGATCGCCAGCATCAGCGCATACAGCAGCCCGTGGATGGCGCGTTCGGCCGAATGCCGCAGCGTGCCGGCGGGATTGACCGACGGCGGCAGCCGGTCGCGCGCGCGCAGCCGGTTGCCGAGACGCAGCGCCACGAGCAAGAGAATGGCGACGCCGATCGACTTGTGCAGGCCGACCAGGTCTTCGTTGTCGTCTAGCAGCAGGCCGACGATCAGGTTGCCGATCAGTGCGACGGCCAGCAGCCAATGGAGCAGGCTGATCGACAGCGGATAACGGGTAGCGGTCTTCATGACGGAATATCGTTCAGTGGCAAGCGGGTGCGGTCGGCTCAGCCGAGCAGGTCGTGGTAGTGCTTCTTCGTGTCGTTGATGCGGCGCAATGCCTGCTTGGCGGCCGGCAGATCGTTCGCCGCGATCGCGCGATCGACTTCGGTCAGTTCGCGCTGCAAGGTGCGCATGCCTTCGTCGTAGGTCGACTGGTCGCTGCGATAGCGCTGGCGGCTCGCCTGTTGCGCGTCGCTTTCGAGCCGGGTGACGTAGCCGCGCATCTCGGCGGTCGTCCGGCTGTTCAGCGCGCGTTGCATTGTCTGCTTCATGTCGCGCATCAGCGGCTTGATCTCGCCCGCCTGCGCGGGCGCGGCGGTCACGACGAGCAGCGCGGCGAGCGCGGCGCAGAAGCGGAATCGGAATGCGGGCGTCTTCATGGGCGTTTCGGGTCGGCAGTATCGGTGAGCGCGACGATAGGGCGCCGACGTTAACGGATTCTTAAGGCCCGATTTCGGCCGCGACCCGCTTGATGCGCGGGCACGCCTGCGGTTATCGTGCCGCAACGGACGCGAGGTCCGGATCAAAGAGGAGTTGCGAATCATGCGGGTATTGCTCGTGGAGGACGACAAGCTGATCGGCAGCGGCGTGGAGGACGGGCTGAGCGAGGCCGGCATGACGGTCGACTGGGCGCACGACGGCCGGCATGCGCAACTGGCGCTCGAAACCACGCCGTACGACCTCGTCGTGCTGGATCTGGGCTTGCCGCGCATGTCCGGCGTCGAGCTGCTCGCGTGGCTTCGCAAGCGTCGCGACCATACGCCGGTGCTGGTGATGACCGCGCGCGACACGGTGGCCGATCGCGTGAGCGGCCTGAGCGCGGGCGCCGACGATTATCTCGGCAAGCCGTTCGACCTGACCGAGCTGGTTGCGCGCTGCCGTGCGCTCGTGCGGCGTTCGCAGGGGCGCAGCACCGACACGATCGAATACGGCGACCTGTCGGTCGATCCCGCCTTGATGACGGCAACCCGCGGCGCCGAGCGAATCGCGCTGACGTCGCGCGAATGCGCGTTGCTGGTCGAACTGCTGTCGAATCAGGGCCGCCCGCTGTCGCGCGCGCAGCTGCAGGACAGCCTGTACGGCTGGAACGAGGAGATCGAGAGCAATGCGATCGAGGTGCACGTGTCGAACCTGCGCAAGAAGCTCGGCGCCGACCTGATCCGCACGATCCGCGGCGTGGGCTACGTGGTGGAGAAGGCGTCGTGATGCGTTCGATCCGGCAACGGCTGACCTTGCTCGTGCTGTCGGGCGTGGTGGTGGTGTGGGCCTATTCGCTCGTGTCGAGCTATCGTCAGGCGATTCACGAAGCGGACGAATGGTACGAAACGCGCGTCGAGCAGATCGCCCGGACCTTCGCGGTGCTCGACGCGCGCGACCTGCCGCGCTTCGCCGAGATCGTGCTCGCCGGCCGCGACGACGACGACGGCGACAACGATGCCGCGCCGCCGATGCTGTACCAGGTCAGCGATGCCGACGGGCGCGTCCTCGCGGCCAGTCCGGGCCTCGCGGCGCTGGACCTGCCGGCGTCTGCTGCCGCCGCATCCGGCGCATCCGCCGCATCCGGCGTGGCCGACTCGGGCAATCCGAAGTGGCACGCGTACGTGCTGACCGATGCCGCGCGCGGCCGGACGGTGCGCATCTTCGAGCAGCGCACGCGCCGCTCGGACCTGTCCGCCGAAGTCGCGCGGCGCGTGGCGCGGCCGCTGGCGTTCGCGCTGCCGGTGCTGGCGGTGCTGATCTGGTTCGCGATCGGCCGCAGCCTGACGCCGCTGCGCACGCTGTCCGACGCGATCGAAGCGCGCTCGGCCGACAACCTCGACGCAATCGGCACGCGCGGCATTCCCGATGAAGTGCGTCCGCTGGTCGCCGCGCTCAATACGTTGCTGCAACGCCTGCGCGACTCGCTCGTTCGCGAGCGCGCGTTCACCAGCGACGCAGCGCACGAGCTGAAGACGCCGCTCGCCGCCATCAAGGTCCAGGCGCAGGTGGCGCTCACCGCGCGCGATCCGGAGCGCCAGCGGCGCGCGATGCAGCGGGTCGTCGAGGGCGTCGACCGCAGCACGCATCTGGCCGATCAGTTGCTCGCGCTGGCGCGGCTCGACGAGACGGTTCCGCTGGACGGCGCGGACGTCGATCTTCGTCAATTGATCGCGGCATGCGTGAACGATCATCAGGCGCGCGCGGAGCGCAAGGAGATGTCCGTGACGTCGCGGGTCGATGGCCGCGCGGTCGTGCACGCGCCGCCCACGCTGCTTCGCGTGCTGCTCGACAACCTCGTCGATAATGCGATCAAGTACGGCCGCGAGCATGGGCGCGTCGAAATCGCAGCGTGGCAGGACGCCGACGCGGTCACGCTCCAGGTGTGCGACGACGGCCCCGGCGTGCCGACCGAGGATCTGGCGCGCTTGCAGGACCGGTTCTTTCGCGGTGCAGATCATGACGCGAGCGGCAGCGGCCTGGGGCTGTCGATCGTCGCGCGGATCGTGGCCAAGCTCGGCGGGCGTCTGACCTACGTCGACGGGCTGAACGGCGGCGGATTCGGCGTGCGCGTGACCTTGCCGGTGCAGGGTCGATAGGTATCCCGAGCGCGCATCCGCCGCGGTATTTCGGGCGGGATGCGCGCGGCCGGCCGCGCACGGCGCGCGTAATGCCGCCCGCTCGCCGTCGCGTTCCGGGCCGGTCGGTCCAACCGACGCGCCGCGCCGCGCACACCCATGGCCATCGACGTTCGATCCGCATGCAACCCGATCCCCATCGTCGCGCCGCGCGTGAACCAGCCGGTTAATTTGGTGCGCTCGCGCGCGCTGCGAATGGGCAACGGCCGCGTGCCGCGTCGGGCGATGCACCGAAATGAGGAATGCAGATCGCCGGCGCGTGCGTCCGATGCCGACGCGACAGCCGATTCACCACGATGGCCCGCTTCTTGCTGGTGTGGTGCCGGCCGCGCAATCGTTGCGCGCCGCCCGACGACATACCAGACGAGGATGATTGACCGTGAGCCTGACGATTCGACCGTTTTCCCGACGCACGTGGCTGGCTGCGTTGCTCGCTGCCTCCGTGACGGCGCTGTTCGCCGCAGCCCCGGCCCAGGCCGACGCGCTCGACACCATCGCCAAGAGCGGCACGCTGCGCGTCGCGGTGCCTGAAGACTATCCGCCGTTCGGCTCGGTCGGCACCGACATGCAGCCGCAAGGCTACGACATCGACATGGCCGGCCTGCTCGCGCGCGCGCTCGGCGTGAAGCTGGCGCTCGTGCCGGTGAACAGCGCGAACCGGATTCCGTACCTGACGACCAACAAGGTCGACATGGTGATCTCGTCGCTCGGCAAGACCCCGGAGCGCGAGAAGGTCATCGACTTCTCGAGCGCCTACGCGCCGTATTTCCAGGGCGTGTTCGGGCCGGCCGACGTGAAGGTGAGCACGCCGGCCGATCTCACCGGCAAGACGGTGGGCGCCACGCGCGGCGCGCTCGAGGAGATCGCGCTGACGCAACTCGCGCCGAACGCGACCATCAAGCGCTTCGAGGACAACAACGCGACGATCCAGGCGTTCCTCTCCGGGCAGGTGCAGCTGATCGCGGCCGGCAACATCGTGGCCGCGGCGATTCTCGCGAAGAATCCGCCGCGCCGGCCCGAGGTCAAGTTCGTGATCAAGAATTCGCCGTGCTTCGTCGGCGTCAACAAGAACGAACCGCGCCTGCTCGCGAAGATCGACGACGCCATCGCGCATGCAAAGCAGGACGGCACGCTCGGCGCGATGTCGAAGAAGTGGCTCGGCCAGCCGCTGCCGGCCGGGCTGTGACCGGCCGCCGCCCCGCCTGATCGGCCGCCGCGGCGCGCCCGGCGGCCGCCGCAGCGGCTTGCATCGTCAAACCTGAATCCATCGACTGTCATGAGCTACCAGCTTCAATTCGGCGAGCTTGCCGACTACGCCGGCGTGTTCGCGAGCGGCGCCGCGACCACGCTCGCGCTGACCGCGGTCGCGACCGTGCTCGGCGTGGCGATCGGCATACTCGGCGCGGCCGCCTACAGCGTCGACGCGCGCGCGGCCGTGCGGCTGCGGCCGCTGATCGGCGCGTACGTCGAGGCGATCCGCAATACGCCGTTCGTCGTCCAGCTGTTCTTCATCTTCTTCGGCCTGCCGGCGCTCGGCGTGCATATCGGCGAATACGCGGCCGCGATCCTCGCGATGACGCTCAATCTCGGCGCGTATTCGGTCGAGATCGTGCGCGCGGGCGTCGCCGCGGTGCCGAACGGACACGTCGAGGCCGCGTCCGCGCTCGCGATGTCGCGCGCGCAGATGCTGCGTCACGTCGTGCTGCCGCAGGCGCTCGCGAAGGTGTTCCCGGCGCTGTCGAGCCAGATCGTGATCACGATGCTCGGTTCGGCGGTCGTGTCGCAGATCTCGGTGGCCGATCTGACCTACGCAGCCGGCTACATCCAGTCGCGCAACTTCCGCGCATTCGAGACGTATTTCGTCACCACCGCCGCATATCTGGCGATGGCGCTGCTGCTGCGCGGCGCGCTCGGATCGATGGGGCGGCGGTTGTTCTCGCGCCGCGTGCGAGGTGCGCGATGATCGAATTCTCGTTCGGGCAGATTTTCGCGAACCTGCTGCTCGCCGCACGCTGGACGGTCGTGCTGTCGATCGTGTCGTTCCTGTCCGGCGGCATCGTCGGCCTCGCGGTGCTCGTGATGCGCGTGTCGGGCTCGACGCTGCTGCGCGGCTGCGCGAAGGTCTACATCGAGGTGTTCCAGGGCACGCCGCTGCTGATGCAGCTGTTCATCGTGTTCTTCGGTCTGCCGCTGCTGGGCTTCGACGTGCCGCCGTGGGTCGCCGCGACCGCGGGGCTCACGTTCTTCACGAGCGCCTATCTGGCCGAAATCTGGCGCGGCTGCGTCGAGGCGGTGCCGAAAGGGCAGTGGGAGGCGTCGGCGAGCCTCGCGATGAGCTACGTCGAGCAGTTGCGGCACGTGATTCTGCCGCAGGCCGCGCGCATCGCGGTCGCGCCGACGGTCGGCTTCGGCGTGCAGGCCGTGAAGGATACGGCGCTCGTGTCGATCATCGGCTTCACCGAGCTGACCAAGGCAGGCATCGCGATCTCGAACGCGACGTTCCGGCCGTTCGTCGTGTACGGGCTCGTCGCGCTGATCTATTTCGCACTCTGTTATCCGCTCACGCGTTATGCGCGCACCTTGCAAAGGAGATGGCATGCCGCTCGTTGAAACCCGCGGTGTCGAGAAGTACTTCGGCACCCATCATGTGCTCAAGGGCATCGATTTCTCCGTCGAGCGCGGCCAGGTCGTGTCGATCATCGGCCGCAGCGGCTCGGGCAAGAGCACGCTGCTGCGCACGCTCAACGGGCTCGAGCGCATCGACGCGGGCACCATCTCGATCGACGGCGAATGCGTCGACGCGCGGCACTCGGAGTTGCGCGCACTGCGGCTCAAGGTCGGCATGGTGTTCCAGCAGTACAACCTGTTTCCGCACCTGAGCGCCGGCCAGAACGTGATGCTGGCGCAGACGGTCGTGAAGCGCGCGCATCGGCAGCAGGCGCGCGCGGTCGCCGAACTGATGCTCGAGCGCGTCGGCCTCGGCGATAAGTTCGACGCGTTTCCCGACCAGCTGTCGGGCGGCCAGCAGCAACGCGTCGCGATCGCGCGGGCGCTCGCGATGAAGCCGAGCGTGCTGCTGTGCGACGAGATCACGTCCGCGCTCGATCCCGAGCTGGTGGGCGAGGTGCTCGGCGTCGTCGAGCAGCTGGCGCGCGAGCACATGACGCTGATCATGGTCACGCACGAGATGAACTTCGCGCGTGCGGTCAGCGACAGGATCGTGTTCATGCATCAGGGGCGAGTGTGGGAGAGCGGGAGCGCCGATGACATCTTCGAGCGTCCGCAGACGGTCGAGTTGGGGCGCTTCCTCGGCAGCGTGCGCAGTACGGAGGCCGCTGCGCGCTGAGCATGCATGCCGGCGCGGTCATCACGTCGTCGTGCGGATCGTCGCTGCGCGATTTCGCGTTCCGAAAAAAATCGTGTTGTTGTAGGATTGGTCGGATGAATGTCATCGCGTGACCTGCGCCACGCCGTCACCCACGCAAGTGCGAGCAATGAACCGGCTCGCGCTGCTGCTACCACGCCAAATTCCCCCCATTAATCGCGGCTTCAGGAAACGTCAATTACGGGCTCCGCACTAATTCGCGCGCCGCTTTGGTCGTTATCGAGGCATCGGTCCCGCACGTGCCGCTTCGATCGGCTTCACACGCATGCGCCGCATGCAACGGTTTCGTGCTCAACGTTCGCCTCTTCATGATCAGAAATTTAAGCATTCGCGTCCGGCTGGCGCTCGCAATGGGCTTTCTCGGGGTGTTGCTCGTCATCGGCGGCTTCATCGGCGTCATCGGCGTCGCGATCAGCAACGACGATGTGAAGACGCTCTATTCGGAACGGCTGGCGTCGTCGGAGGCGCTCGGGCAGGCCAACGTCGCGCTGTCGAGAACGCGTCTGTGGCTGTATCGCATCGCGCTCGATCCGGACAGCCCCGACGTCGCGCAAGAGAGCGCCACGGCCCGCGAGCTGCTCGCCGCGTCGAAGAAGGCATGGGACACCTATCGTGGGCTGCGGCTTTCCGGCCCTGAGGAAGCGCGTCGCGCAGCCGACGCGAATACGAAGTTCAACGCGCTCGTCGAGCACGGCCTCGAACCGATGTTCACCGCGATCGCCGCGCACGATCCGGCGAACATCCCGAACGTGTGGCGGCACATTCCGCCGTCGCTGTTCATCGACGCATCGGATTCGATGGATGCGCTCGGCCGGATCCAGATGAGCGCGTCGCGCGTGACGTTCGATGCCGCGCAGGCCCGCTTTCACTGGTTCGTCGGCTTCGCGATCGCGGGCATCGCGGTCGCGCTGGGCGCGGCGGCGTTCACGTGGTGGTCGCTGCAGAACGCGATCGGCGTGCCGCTGGCGCGTGCGCTCGGTCACTTCAGCGCAATCGCCGAGGGTGACCTGACGACGCGGATCGACGTCGAATCGTCAGATGAAATGGGCCAATTGATGAGCGGCCTGCAGACGATGCAGAGCAAGCTGCTGCAGACCATCCGGATCGTGCGCGAAGGCTCCCGGTCCATCGAGACGTCCGCGCATGAGATCACGGCCGGCAACCTGGACCTGTCGCAGCGCACGGAGGAGCAGGCCGCGTCGCTGGAAGAAACGGCTGCATCGATGGAGCAGCTCACGTCGACCGTGCGCCAGAACGCCGACAACGCGAAGCAGGCGAACGAGGTGGTGCACAACGCGGCAATGCTGACCGAAGAGGGCAATCAGGCGACGCAGGAAGTGGTCGGCACGATGCGCGGCTTGTCCGACGCGTCCGGCAAGATCGCTGAAATCACCTCGGTCATCGAAGGCATCGCATTCCAGACCAACATCCTGTCGCTGAACGCGGCCGTCGAAGCGGCGCGAGCCGGCGAGCAGGGCCGCGGATTCGCGGTCGTCGCGGGCGAGGTGCGCTCGCTCGCGCAGCGCAGCGCCACCGCGTCGCGCGAGATCAAGGAGTTGATCAACGATTCGCTGCGGCGCGTCGAGACGGGCGCGCGCCAGGTCGACCGTGCGACCGACCGGATGTCGGAGATCCTTGCGTCGGTGCAGCGCGTGCAGGTGTTGATGGGCGAGATCGCAGCTGCATCCGACGAGCAGTCGAAAGGCATCGAGCAGGTGAATCAGGCGGTGACGCAGATGGATCGGGTCACGCAGCAGAACGCGGCGCTGGTTCAGCAGGCGTCGTCGTCGGCGCTGTCGCTGAAGGAGCAGGCCGAGCAGCTCGCGGCGACCGTCTCGGTATTTCGGATCGGCTCGGCGCAGGGCGACGCCTGAGCGTTTGCCGGCGCGGCGCGGAACGTAGCGGAACGTAGCGGAACGTAGCGAGCCGCGGCCGTCGATCATTTCGTATGACCAAAGTCGAGCGCTTCGCGCGGCGCTAGGCAGTTCGCGATCCGGCGCGTTGATGCTGTGCGCCGAGTGCCCGGCAGGAAGGCCGGACGCCACGTTCGGCGACACGCGCCGATAGACCGCGCGGCCCTCACTATCACCACTACCGCGCCTGCGTTCATCGCAGGCGCGCTGCTATTCGCGCTCCTACGTGCATCTCCGGGCTGGTCCTCACGGCCCGGCGCCACCTATAATCGCCAGCGACTTGTCCACGAAACCGCGGTGCCCAACGTGAGGGGGTGTCGAAATGGGACGATATCGTCGCGTCTGCTTGCGCTTCGTTGTCACGAGTTCGATCGCCGGTTTCGCATTGCTGGCGTCTCCACTGCATGCACGGGCCGCCGACGGCGCGCCGGACTTGCCTGCCGCCCCCAAGCCAGCTGACCGGACGATCGACGTCTACGCGGTGTATGGCGACGGCCGCGCGACCGAGGGCGGCGATATGCACTGGCGCGCCTACGAAGTCGGTTTCGGCGACGTGTTGAACGACTACCTGTCGGTCTATGTCGCGTACCTGAACGAAGGGCATCCGCTCGACCATCACCGCGACGGCTTCGCGGCGCTCGGCTCGTTTCGGTGGCCACTCGCCAATCGGTGGGTGCTCGAACTGTCGGCGGGGCCGTACTTCAGCATGGACACCACGCACGTCGACAACGAGGCGCGCAACGACAAGCGATGGGGCGTGCGCGCGTCGGCGGCGATGCGCTATTACGTCGTTGCCGATCGCTTCTTCGTCAAGGTGCAATACAACCACGTGCAGATGCTCGGCGGCTTCAATTCCGACGCGCTGCTGTTCGGCATCGGCTCCGACTTCGGCGGCCAGTTGCATCCGGCGGTATCCGACGGCAAGACGCAGGTCGCGGTATGGGCCGGCACGTCGCAGACAAACCGTCCGCAAGTGCCGATGGAAAAGGGCTACATGGTCGAAGTCCGCCGGCCGTTCGGCACGGCGTGGGCCTATTCGGCGAGCTTCGTCTACGAAGGCAACAATGGCGTCGCGGGCCGGCGCGGCGTGGCCGCGCAATTCTGGTACGTCGCGCCGGTCGGCAGCAAATGGACGCTGTCGGCCGGCGTCGGCCCGTATCTGTCACGCGATCGCGACGAAGCGTCGAGCCAGACGCGGCTCAATGCGTTGCTCAGCGCGCAGGTAAGTTATCAGGTGGCCGAGGATTGGGCGGCGAGCCTGCGCTTCAACCGTGTCGCGACCCGCAATGACAAGGACCAGGACATGTTCATGGTCGGCGTGGCGCACAAGTTCTGAGGCTCGGCGCGCGTGCGTCCGCAGCACGTCGGCCGATGTCGCAAGGGCATCGGTGAATGGGTTCGGGGTGCTATTGGGGAGATTGCGGGAGGCGTGGACGGTGGATATTCGCGTTCTTGACGTCGGCCGTGGCGCGTTGCGTCGTGCGGATGTGGTCGCGAGCAAGGCGACGCGCACCCGTACCGGTTGAATGCTTTACCGATCGCCGTTCCGTGGATTGGTCCAGAACAGGACGACGATTGCGCAGCACAACAAACCAAACTAATCGGTGATTGAGTCAGGCATGAAGCGTCGTTCTATACGCGTCGAAGCCGACACGTAAAGGACCGCCGCGCTGCGGATAGGTGGGTGCCGTCGCGTCCGTTTGGCCGCGAATGTTTAGTGGTATGCGGTGAATTATCGGGCTCGACGTCAGATTGCCGCGTGAGCCTTTCACGGCTGCCGGTCGTTGCGATTCATTCGCTCCCAATATGCTTGACCGCGAGATCGACGAACGCGCGCAAGCGATGCAGCCGCCTGAGATCGCGGTGGTAGCCCATCCAGATATCGCGTTGCGGCGGCTCGTCGCGTAACTCGAGCCTGCGAATGGTCGCGAGCTGATCGCCGACCGGCCGCGGCAATACGGCAATGCCCAAACCGCGGCCGCACATCTGGGCCTGGACATTCCGGTTATTCGATTGCAATACCACGCCCGCGTTCGGAAAGCGCGCTTTCAGCCAGTCGATGTCGGGGAAGCTGCCGGTCGACGTATCCATCGCGATCAGGCGGTGGCCGGCGCCGTCGCCTTCGACCGGATCGGCATGCGCGGCCGCCACGTAGACACCGTAGCGCATCCGCGTCAGCCGGCGCTGCACGATGTCCTGCCCGGTGAATGGAACGATCCGGAACGCGACGTCTGCTTCACGCTGGGCGAGATTGAACAGGCGCGTGCCGGTCAGCACGTCGATTTCAACCAGCGGATAGTCGCGCGAATACTCGGCGATCACGGGCGGCAACACGTACGCGCCGAACCAGTCGGACGACGATATCTTCAGCGTGCCTTCGAGCTTCTGCTGCTCGCCGGTCAGCCGGCGCTCCATCGTCAGCGCGCTTTCTTCCATCTGCTCGGCGAGCGGCAGGATGGCGACGCCTTCCTCTGTTAGAACGAAGCCATCCGCGGTTCGCTGAAACAGCACTTGCCCCATCGACGTCTCCAGCGCGCGCAGGCGCCGCCCGATCGTCGGGTGACTCAGCGCCAGCGCGCGTGCCGCCGCGCCCAGCGTGCCCATACGCGCAATCGCGAGGAAGATCCGCACGTCGCTCCACTCCATATCGATGTACCAACAAAAGTGAACGGATGCTGTTCATTATATTGAATTGCCGTACGAAACTGAATTTGACAGACTGCGATCCACCGCATGTCGTCGCGATCGACTGCGGCTTCGGCCGGGCCGCCGCACGTCGGGCGGCGGGCACTAACCACGCAGAACGGAGCGCGTCATGTCATGCAGCACCACCGCCACGGTGTATGTCACCTACGACGGCACGCCGGCCCAGCGCTTCCACCGGCGCTACTACGTTGAACGTCATCTGCCGCTCGTGATGCACGCATGGCGGCGCTACGGTCTCGAGCGTGCGACCGCTTTCTTTCCGGCGCCGACGCATGTCGGCACGCTGGCGATCTGCGAATGCATTTTTCGCGACGATGCTGCGATCGACGCCGCGTTCGGCTCGCCGGAGGCCGCGCTGGTCATGGCCGACGTTGCGGCCTTTACCGACATTGCACCGACGCGCCTGCGCGTAGCGCGGCGCTGACCGGCTGACTGCGCGACGCGCGCGCGAGCGGCGGACATCAACGACAGGAACACGACCATGTCCTTCTGGAAACATGCAGCCCCGCGCACCGTACGACGCGGCCATCTGTGGATTGCCGGCGACCGCATCGAACGAGGCGGGCAGACCGACCAATGCGGGCCGCTCTTCGTCGAATGGGAGACGCCGGTCGAGGTGACTCGCCCGTGGCCGATCGTGCTGCTGCATGGCGGCGGCTTTCAAGGCACCGAATGGTTCGACACGCCGGACGGCCGGCCCGGCTGGGCGCAGCGTCTCGTGGAAGCTGGCTATGCCGTGCTCGTCGCCGACCGCCCCGGACACGGACGCTCGCCGTTCCACGTCGACACGATGGGACCGATGGGGCCGCCGTTCTCGTACGAACACGGCCGCCACATCTACTTCCCGCGCGAATACGAAGACCGGCACACGCAATGGCCGTTTGCCGCGGACAACGAAGCGGCAATGGACGCTTTCATCGCCGGATACGGCCCGCTTCCCGCTGACCTCGCGTTCTCGCAGGACATGGAGGCCGACCGGATCGCGAAGCTGCTCGACCGCGTCGGGCCGGCGATCCTGCTGACGCACTCGGCGTCGGGGCCGGTCGGCTGGCTGGTTGCCGATCGCCGGCCCGGCCTGGTGAAAGCGATCGTCGCCGTCGAGCCGATGGGGCCGCCGTTTGCGGAGATTCCGAACATCGGGACGCTGACCTGGGGGCTCGCCGCGGCGCCGCTCGGCTGAGAGCCGCCCGTCGTGTCGCCCGACGCGCTGCGCGCGGCTGCGCCCGGTACGCACCGGCTGCCGGCGCTGGCCGGCTTGCCGATCGTCGCCGTCACGGCCGAGGCTTCCGCGTTCGCCGCGGCCAGTGCGCCAGCCGTCGCGCAACTCAACGCCGCCGGCAGCCGGGCTGAAGTGCTGCATCTGCCCGACCATCGGGTGTTCGGCAACGGTCACGGGCTCATCTACGAGAAGAACTCCGATGAGGCGCTGGCGCCGGTGTTGAGCTGGCTCGTCGAACATACCGAGGCAGCCGAGCCGCTGCACAGCACCTCGTGAACGCGCGCTTGCGCAAGGAGAGTCGAATGGAAATCGGCATCATCGGGATGGGTTCCATGGGGCGCGAGATGGCCCGCAATCTGGTCGCCGCCGGCCATGCGGTGACGGCGTGGAATCGGTCGGGCGGCGCCGTCGACGGCGTGCGCATGGTCGACGCGCCGGTGCATGCGCTGCAGGCCGACATCGCGTTGACGATGCTGTCCGACGACGCGGCGATCCGCGCCGTGCTGCTCGACGCGAAGCTGTTGCAGCAGGCGCGGCCGGGCCTCGTGCATGTGGTCGCATCGACAATCTCGGTCGCGTTCGCGCACGAGCTCGTCGCGCTTCATCGCTCGGCGGGCGTCGCTTATGTGGCTGCGCCGGTGCTCGGGCGACCCGACATCGCGGCGAAGGGCGAGCTGAACGTGCTGGCCGCAGGCGCCCCGGCGGCGCTCGCGCGCGTCATGCCGGCGCTCGACGCCATCGGCAAGCAGGTATGGGACATGGGCGAAGCGCCGCCCGCCGCTTATGCCGCGAAACTCGCGTGCAACATGATGATCACGATGGCGATCGAAGCGATGGCCGAAGCGGTCGTGCTCACCGAGGCGAACGGGCTTTCTCGCACGCGGTTCTTCGAGTTGATCCTCGGCACGCTGTTCGGCAGCCGTCCGTATCGGACCTATTCGCGCAATATCGTCGAGAACGCGTATCGGCCCGGCTTCAAGGCGTCGCTCGGATTGAAGGATCTGCGCCTCGCGGGCGACGCCGCCGCGCAGGCGGGTCGCACGTTGCCGATGCTCGCGGTGGTGCGGGATCGAATGGCGGAAGCCGTCGAGGTGGGCATGGGCGATTGCGATTGGTCGGTGTTTGCGGGGTTGACGGTCGAGGCG
>NZ_PQMX01000073.1:0-29210 GCF_004368385.1 Burkholderia sp. B10
CCCCCACACCGCGCCGCAAGCGCGGGTAGCGCAAACCCCGCCCGCCGCCCGAGCGCTTCAGAACGATTCAACTCGCGCGCGCCGATCCTGCCCTAAGCTCGGTGCGATATCGGCGCTACGCCGCCGCGCGCGGCCGCCCGCCGTGCGCACGCATCTTCTTCGGGAGCACACATCATGGAACGCGCATCGGGCCGCAAGGCCGTCATCGTCGGCGGATCGGTCGGCGGCCTGTTCGCCGCGACCGCGCTACGCGCGCGCGGCTGGCACGTCCGCGTGTTCGAGCAATCGGCGCGCGAGCTCGACAGCCGCGGCGGCGGCATCGTGCTGCAACCGCCGATCGAGCGCGCGTTCGCGTTCGGCGGCGTCGCGCTGCCCGCCAATGCGGGCGTCGATTCGATCGAGCGCATCTACGTCGACGCGCAGGATCGCGTCGTGCAACGCCTGACCATGCCGCAAACGCAAACCGGATGGAACGTGATCTATACGGCGCTGAAGCATGCGCTGCCGGACGACGTGATTCATGCCGGCGACGCGTTCGAGCGGTTCCAGCAGGACGGCGAACGGGTCGTCGCGCAGTTCGCGAGCGGCCGCGTCGAGACGGCCGATCTGTTGATCGGCGCCGACGGCGCGCGCTCGACGGTGCGCGCGCAATTGCTGCCGGACGTGCGGCCCGCGTATGCCGGCTACGTCGCGTGGCGCGGGCTCGTCGACGAACACGCGCTGCCCGAGCAGGTGCTGTACCTGCTGCGCGAGCGCTTCACGTTCCAGCAAGGCGGCGCGCACCTGTTCCTGACCTATCTGGTGCCCGGCGCGGACGGTGCGATCGAACCCGGCAAGCGGCGCGTGAACTGGGTCTGGTATCGCCGTCTCGCGTCGGAGCGGCTGCCGTCGCTGTTCCTGACCCGCGACGGCACGCAGCGCGACGGGTCGCTGCCGCCGGGCGCGATGCGCGACGACAACCGCGCCGAACTCGTGGACGCCGCCGACCGCATGCTCGCGCCGACGCTCGCCACGCTCGTCGACACGACACCGGCCCCGTTCGCGCAGGCGATCTACGATCTGGCCGTCGAGCGCATGGCGTTCGGCCGCACCGTGCTGCTCGGCGATGCCGCGTGCGTCGTGCGTCCGCACACCGCGGCGGGCGTCGCGAAGGCGGCGGACAACGCGGTCGCGCTCGCCGCGGCACTGCACGACGTTGCGCCCGGCGCGGCGTTCGACGCCGCACTCGCGACCTGGGATGCCGATCAGCGCGCGGCGAGCGCGCTGGTGTCCGCGCGCGGCATCGCGCTCGGCGCGCGCTTGATGGGCGCCGCATGAGCATGCGCATGCGCGACCCGCGCCTCGCCCGTCGTGCCCGTGCCCGTGGCCGCGACCGCGCGCTCGGGCGTCGCGTCGTGCTGCGGATTCAACGCGGCGAGCACGCTGGCGCGTCCGCCGTCGTCGTCGGGCAATTGCGGCTGGCCGCGCGCGAACGCCGGTGCGACGGCGGCCGCGAGCGCTGCGGCGAGCGCCAGCGCCGTCACGCGCGCCACGACCACACGGGCCTTCACAACGCACTCCCCGTCGCCCCGGACGGCGCCGCCGCGGCGCTCTGCGTGTGCTGCTCGCCATGCCCGAGCGCATACAGCTCGCGGTTGCGCTCGATCGTCGGCGCGCTCGGCGGGTAATCCCAGCGCGACGTCGGCACCGTGCCGTCACGCTGGGCCTGGACCAATTCGGCGAGCACGTCGGCGCGGGTCAGGCCCGCCGAGGCGCTCTGGGCGAACGCGGCCACCGGCGTGCCGATGGTGAGCGCGAGCAAGGCGGCTGCAATCATCCTGCGGTTCATGATGGAACTCCCGGAAACGATTCGATGAAGACGCATCGTCGATGCGCCGCCGGCACGAGCCCCGATGCGACTCGCTGCCTGACGTCTTCATTCTGGCGATCGCGGTGCACGCGACGCTGACCGGAACATGACAAATTCGTCATCCGCCGCCGCCGCACGCGGATGACGGTTTCGTAATCTTCGCGACAGGCTCGGGTCAACGCCGCGCCGGCAGACTGCATGCTCGCCGCATCGAACGCGGCATCCGTGCCCTGCTTCGAGGAACAACATCATGTGGATCGTCCGGCTCGCATTGCGCAGGCCCTATACGTTCGTCGTGCTCGCGCTGCTGATCTTCATCGCGGGGCCGCTTGCGCTGCTGCGCATGCCGACCGACATCTTTCCGAACATCGACATCCCGGTCGTCAGCATCGTCTGGTCGTACAACGGCTTCTCCGCCGAAGACATGGCCAAGCGCATCACGTCGAACTACGAGCGCGCGCTCACGTCCGACGTCGACGACATCGAGCACATCGAATCGCAGTCGCTGAACGGCGTGTCGGTCGTGAAGGTGTTCTTCCACCCCGGCGCGGACATCAATCGCGCGATCGCGGAAGCCGCCAGCAACGCCGCGTCGATCCTGCGCATCCTGCCGCCCGGCACGCTGCCGCCGAACATCATCACGTACAACGCGTCGACGGTGCCGATCCTGCAGCTCGGGCTGTCGAGCGACACGCTCGCCGAACAGCAGCTGTACGACCTCGGCAACAGTTTCATCCGCACGCAGCTCGCAACCGTCCAGGGCGCGGCCGTGCCGCTGCCGTACGGCGGCAAGATCCGCCAGATCGTCGTCGATCTCGACACGCGCGCGCTGCAGGCGAAGGGGCTCGCGCCGATCGACGTGGTGAACGCGATCAACGCGCAGAACCTGATCCTGCCGGGCGGCACCGCGAAGATCGGCACGCACGAGTACGACGTGCAGCTGAACGGCAGCACGCAGACGGTCGCCGCGCTGAACGACCTGCCGGTGAAGACGATCGGCGGCAGCGTCGTCTATGTGCGCGACGTCGCCCACGTGCGCGACGGCTACGCGCCGCAGACCAACATCGTGCGCGCCGACGGCAAGCGCGCGGCGCTGCTGACCGTCGAGAAGACCGGCAGCGCATCGACGCTGACGATCATCGACCAGGTGAAGGCGATGCTGCCGAAGATCGCAGCCGGGCTGCCGAAGGCGCTGCACATTGCGGCGCTCGACGACCAGTCGGTGTTCGTGAAGTCCGCGATCCAGGGCGTCGTGCGCGAGGCGCTGATCGCCGCGTGCCTGACCGCGCTGATGATCCTGCTGTTCCTCGGCAGCTGGCGCGCGACGCTGATCATCGCGGTGTCGATTCCGCTCGCGGTGCTGACGTCGCTGCTCGCGCTCGGCGCGCTCGGCCAGACCATCAACATCATGACGCTCGGCGGGCTCGCGCTGGCGGTCGGCATACTCGTCGACGACGCGACCGTCGCGATCGAGAACATCACGCATCATCTCGAACGCGGCGAGCCGCTCGAGGACGCGATCCTCACCGGCGCCGGCGAGATCGCGGTGCCGACCTTCGTGTCGACGCTGTCGATCTGCATCGTGTTCGTGCCGATGTTCCTGTTGACGGGCGTCGCACGCTACCTGTTCGTGCCGATGGCCGAGGCGGTGATCTTCGCGATGGTCGCGTCGTACTTCTTCTCGCGCACGCTGGTGCCGACGCTCGCGATGGTGCTGATGCGCGCGAAGGGCCAGGGCCGCCCGCCGCGCGGCGTGTTCGCGCGTATCGCCGGCCTGCAGGCCGCGTTCGAACGCCGCTTCGACGCGATCCGGCTCGGCTATCGCGCGCTGCTCGCCGCGGCGATCGCGCACCGGCGCCGCTTCGCGGCCGCGTTCGTGCTGGCGTGCGTGGCGTCCACGGGCCTGTTCGCGTTCGCCGGCCAGGACTTCTTCCCGGCGATCGACACCGGCGAGATCCGCCTGCATCTGCGCGCGCCGACCGGCACGCGGATCGAGCAGACCGCACGGCTGACCGACGAAGTCGAGGCCAAGGTGCGCAGCGTGATTCCGGCGCGCGAACTGGCCGGCATGCTCGACAACATCGGCGTGCCGGTGAGCGGGATCAACCTCACCTACGACTCGTCCGACCCGATCGGCACCGAGGACGCCGACGTGATGATCACGCTGAAGCCGGGCCACGCGCCGACCGCCGCGTACGTCGCACGGCTGCGCAACCTGCTCGCGCAGTCGTTCCCCGGCGTGACGTTCGCGTTCCTGCCGGCCGACATCGTGAGCCAGATCCTCAATTTCGGGCTGCCCGCGCCGATCGACATCCAGATCGTCGGCAACAAGCTGGATCAGAACCGCGCGGTCGCGAACGCGCTGCTCGCGAAACTGCGCGGCGTGCGCGGTTTGGTCGACGCGCGCATCCAGCAGCCCGGCGACGAGCCGGCGATCGACGTGAACGTGGACCGCACCAAGGCGATCGAGGCCGGGCTCCAGCAGCGCGACGTCGCGCAGAACCTGTTGATCGCGCTGTCCGGCAGCTCGCAGACGACGCCGAACTTCTGGCTCGATCCGCGCAACGGCGTGAGCTACCCGGTGCTCGTGCAGACGCCGCAGTACACGATCGATTCGCTGCAGGCGCTCGCGAACGTGCCGTTGCCGACCGGCGGCACGCCGGCGCCGCAGCGCCCGGCCGGCGGCCCGGCGGCCGGTGCGCCCGCGCAAAACCTGCTCGGCACGCTCGGCAGCTTCTCGCGCACGACGCAGCAGGCGGTCGTGTCGCACTACAACGTGCAGCCGGTGCTCGACATCTTCGCGTCGGTGCAGGGGCGCGACCTCGGCGCGGTCACGGCCGACGTGACGAAGCTCGTCGACGACGCGCGCGCGCAGCTGCCGCCCGGCTCGTCGATCGTGCTGCGCGGCCAGGTGCAGGCGATGCACGAGTCGTTCGCCGGGCTGCTCGGCGGTCTCGCGCTCGCGATCGCGCTGGTCTACCTGCTGATGGTCGTCAATTTCCAGTCGTGGCTCGATCCGCTCGTGATCGTCGGCGGCCTGCCGGCGTCGCTGGCCGGCATCGCGTGGATGCTGTTCGTGACACGCACGACGCTGTCGGTGCCGGCGTTGACCGGGACGATCCTGTGCATCGGCATCGCGACTGCGAACAGCATCCTCGTCGTCAATGCGGCGCGCGAGCTGCTCGCCGGCGGCGCATCGCCGTGGCAGGCCGCGCTCGACGCCGGCTTCAGCCGCTTCCGTCCGGTCGTGATGACCGCGCTCGCGATGCTGATCGGGATGCTGCCGATGGCGCTCGGCCTCGGCGACGGCGGCGAGCAGAACGCGCCGCTCGGCCGCGCGGTGATCGGCGGGCTCGCGTTCGGCACGCTGTCGACGCTGCTGTTCGTGCCCGTCGTGTTCGGCTTCGTGCACGCGTGGCTCGAGCGGCGTCGCGACGCGGCGGGCGCGCGTGGTGCGCTTGATATGCGCGATGCGCCCGAAGCCCCCGATACGCCGGCGCTGCGTTGAGCGCGGACGGCCGCTCCTTCATCCCTCGACTCGCCCCGACCCCGGACCCATCATGAACGACTCGATCGAACCCGTCGCCCCGCCGCCGGCTGGCGAAGCCGGCACTTCAACCGCCGCGATTGCAACGGCGGCGACGTCTGCGACGCGCGCCACCTCGGCCACCTCGGCCACGTCTGCTACGTCCGCCACGTATGCCACGCCCACCGCCACACCCTATGCAGCACCCGACGCGCCGCCCGCCCGCGGCGGCCGCAAGCTGGCCGTGCCGCTCGCCGGCATCGCGCTGGCGGCCGTGCTGCTCGCGATCGGCATCGTGCCGCGGCTCGACGCGCGCGCCGCGCAGCGTGCGCAGGTGGCCGCCCAGCAGGTGCTGCCGGTGTCGGTGATCGTGCCGGGCGCGGCGCCGGCCGACCAGACGCTCACGCTGCCGGGTGCGGTGATGCCGTACGAGGAGGCGTCGATCTATGCGCGTACGAGCGGCTACATCGCGCACTGGAGCGCCGATCTCGGCGCGCGCGTGAAGGCCGGCCAGGCGCTCGCGCAGATCGCCGCGCCCGACCTCGACGCGCAGTTGCGCCAGGCGCGCGCCGACGCGGCCACTGCGCAGGCGAACTACGACTATGCGAAATCGACCGCGCAGCGCTGGCAGCAGATGCTCGCCACGCAGTCGGTATCGCAGCAGGACGCCGACACGAAGGCCGCCGACATGAACGCGAAGCGCGCGATGCTCGCCTCCGCGCAGGCCAATGTCGCGCACCTCGCCGAACTCGTGTCGTACGAGTCGGTCACCGCGCCGTTCGACGGCGTGATCACCGCGCGCGACGTCGACGTCGGCACGCTCGTCACCGCGGGCGGCACGCCGGGCAGTGCGGGGCTGTCCGGCGAACTGTTCCATCTCGAGCAGACCGACACGCTGCGCGTGTTCGTCGACGTGCCGCAGGACAGCGCGACCGGCATCACGACCGGCACGCAGGTCTACCTGAACACGCAGCAGTATCCGGGGCGCCGCTTCGCCGCGCGCGTCGCGCGCACCGCCGGGGCGATCGATCCGGTCACGCGCACGCTGCGCGTCGAGATCGACGTCGACAACCGCGATGGCGCGCTGCTGCCCGGCGCCTATGCGCAAGCGCATCTCGTCGTGCCGAGCGCGGCGCCCGCGCTCGAATTGCCGGTCAGCGCGCTGCTGTTCCGTCCGAACGGCGTGACGGTCGCGACCGTCGACGCGCACGGACGCACCGCGCTGAAAACCGTGCAGATCGGCCGCGATTTCGGCACGCGCGTGGAGATCGTCGCAGGGCTCGCGCCGACCGATCGCGTGATCGACAACCCGGGCGATGCGATCGCCGCGGGGGAAGCCGTGAAGATCGTGGCCCGCGCGGGTTCGGCAGTTGGCGCACCGGTTGCCTCACCCGCTGGCGCGTCGGTTGCGTCAGCCGTTGCCGCACCGCTTGCCGCATCGTCCGCGCACGCCGTGCCGTCCCGGCCCACGACCGCCGCGTCACCGGCGTCTGCGCCGACATCGACACCGACCCACAGCTGATTCATCGACGACCACCCGCGAGATGCCCGCCATGCGCCTTCTTCGTCATCCGCTCCCGTTGGCCCGGCACATCGTCGCGCTCGGGGCCGCCGCCGCGCTGACCGCGCACGCCGTACCGTCCCGGCTCACGACCGCCGCCGCCCCGCCGCCATCTGCGTCGACATCGACACCGACCCAAAGCTGATTCATCGACGACAACCCGCGAGACACCCGCCATGCGCCTTCTTCGTCATCCGCTCCCGTTTGCCCGCCGCATCGTCGCGCTCGGCGTCGCCGCCGCGCTGAGCGCGTGCTCGACGCTGCCACCGTACGCGCCGCCGTCCGTCGCCGTGCCCGCCCGTTACGCGGGCGCCCCGGCCGCCGCAGCGGCCCAGGCCGGCTGGCACGTCGCGGTGCCGGCCGACGCCGCCGCGCGCGGCGCGTGGTGGACCGTGTTCGGCGACGCCGACCTGAACGCGCTCGAAGCCCGCGTCGACGTGTCGAACCAGACGGTGAAGAAAGCCGTCGCCGATCTGCAGCAAGCACGCGCGATGGTCGATTACCAGCACGCCGGCTTCCTGCCGACGATCACCGCGGGCGCCGCGCAAAGCCGCGCGCGCGTGTCGCAGAACCGGCTCGGCTCGTCGCTCGCCGGCAAGACCACGCCCGACTATCAGGCCGGCGTCGCCGCGAGCTGGGAGCCCGACGTGTTCGGCCGCGTGCGCGACGCGGTGGCCGGCGCGCAGGCCGATGCGGCCGCGAGCGCGGCCGACCTGCAGGCCGTGAAGCTGTCGGTGACCGCCGAACTCGCGACCGACTATTTCGCGCTGCGCTCGCTCGATACGCAGAAGCAGTTGCTCGACGACACGGTGCGCGCGTACGCCGACGCACTCACGCTGTTGCAGCAGCAGTTGGCGGCCGGCGCGATCGACGCGTCGGCGGTCGCGCAAGCCGACACGCAGCTCGAAGCGACGCGCACGCAGGACACCGACATCGACGCAGCGCGCGCGCAACTCCAGCATGCGATCGCGACGCTCGTCGGCGAGAGCGCGTCGACCTTCGCTCTGCCGCCGCGCATGACGCCGTTCGCGGTGCCGGCCATTCCGGCCGGCGTGCCGTCGCAGCTGCTCGAACGGCGGCCCGACATCGCGGCGGCGGAACGCCGCGTCGCGGCCGCGAACGCGCAGATCGGCGAGGCGCGCGCCGCGTTCTTCCCCGATCTCGTGCTGTCCGCGAGCGCCGGCCTCGAAAGCTCGTTCTTCGCGCCGTGGCTCACCGCGCCGAGCCTGTTCTGGTCGATCGGCCCGCAGCTCGCCGGCACGCTGTTCGACGGCGGACGCCGCAGCGCGTCGCTGCGCGGCGCGCACGCGCAATACGACGGCGCGGTCGCCGGCTATCGGCAAACCGTGCTGGTCGCGTTCCAGCAGGTCGAGGATCAGCTGTCGACGATCGCCGCGCTCGCGTCCGAAGCGCGCAGCCAGCAGCGCGCGACCGACGCGGCCGACCTGTCGCTGCGGCTGACGACGAACCGCTTCAACGCGGGCGCGGTCAGCTATCTGGACGTGGTCACCGCCCAGACGATCGCGCTGACGAACCGCCGCACGGCCGACCAGATCGACGCGCGCCGCATGGAAGCCGAAGTCGGCTTGCTGAAGGCGCTGGGCGGCGGCTGGCAAGGCGCCGCGAGCCGCGACGCAGACGCGGCGGCCGGCGCGCAACCGGCGCCGTCAGCGGCGACGGACGACCGCGCGGCCGTCACGCCGGCGGCGGCGGGTTGAACGTGAGGATGAAACGCGTGCCGCGCGCGTCGCTCTCGACGCGCACGCTGCCGCCGTGCAGCTCCATCACCGAGCGCACGATCGCGAGGCCGAGCCCGGCCGTGCCGCCCGGCGCACCGCCGCTGCGCGCGGGGTCGCCGCGCACGAACCGGTCGAAGATCCGCGGCAGCAGCGCCGCGTCGATCGGCTCGCCCGGATTCGCGACGACGACCTGCACGGCGTCCGCCGTTTCGTCGACCGCCAGCGTGATCACGCCGCCGGCCGGCGTGTAGCGCAGCGCGTTGGCGAGCAGGTTGCCGATCGCGCGGCGGAACAGCTCGACGTCGGCCGTCAGCCGGCCGTGCCCTTCGACGCGCAGCGTCGAGCCCGCTTCGTCGGCGAGCCCCTCGAAGTATTCGGCGATGCGATCGAGTTCGTCGCGCACGTCGAATGCGCGCTGCCGCGTGACGAAGCTCGGGTGCTCGGCGCGCGCGAGAAACAGCACGTTGTCGATCATCCGCGCGAGACGGTCGTATTCCTCGAGGTTCGATTCGAGCAGCGCCTGGTATTCGTCGGCCGAGCGCGGCCGCGCGAGCGCGACTTCCGTTGCGCCGCGCATGTTGTTCAGCGGCGTACGCAGGTCGTGCGCGAGATCCGCGCTGAACTGCGACAGGTGCGCGAACGCCTGCTGCAGGCGCGCGAGCATCGCGTTCTGCGCGTCGACCAGCGCGCGCAGCTCGTGCGGCGCGCGCGACGCGTCGAGCCGCGTGTCGAGCTTGTCGACCGTGATCCGGCCGGTGTTCGCGACGATCTCGCGCAGCGGCGCAAGCGCCGTGCGGATCAGCCAGTAGCCGAACAGCAGCGCGAACAGCGCGCCTGCCGCGCCCGCAATCTTCAGGCGGGTGCGGTAGCCGTCGAGCAGCTGCGCGCGGTCGCGCATGTTGCGCGCGATCGCGATGCGGATCGGCGTGTGATCGCCGAGCGCCGCGGCGATCACGACGCCTCGCATCGGCGTGCCGCCGTCGACCGTCCACGTCTGCAGCCGCTCGGCCGTGATCCGTTCGTTGGCGGGCACCGGCACGGCGCGGGGCGCCAGCAGCTGCGCGTCGGTCGGTGCGCCCGGCGCGTCGTAGAGCGCCGCGTCGGGTGCGCTCAGCCGGACGTTGTGGCGCACCAGCACGTCGCCGTTGGCGTCGAGGACGACCATCGACAGCGCCTCGTTGCCGAGCACCTGACTCGTCAGGCGCTCCGCATGCGCGCGCACCGCGTCGAGCGATTCGAGCTCGCCCGCGAGCCGGCGCGTGTGGCGCGCGGCCAGCACGATGTCGAGATCGTCCTGCGTGTTCACCTGCCGCTCGAGGCCCATGTACACGTAAGTGCCGACGAGCGCGAACGCGGCGAGCGTGGTCGCGGCGAACGCGAGCGCGAGCGTCGCCGACAGCGATCGCAAGCGCGTCATGCGTCGTCCTTCGGTTCGAGCACGTAGCCGACGCCGCGCACCGTATGGATCAGCTTCACCGGGAAGGCGTCGTCGATCTTCGCGCGCAGGCGCCGGATCGCGACTTCGACGACGTTGGTGTCGCTGTCGAAATTCATGTCCCAGACGTAGGACGCGATCTGCGTGCGGCTCAGCACCTCGCCCTGCCGGCGCGCGAGCAGTTGCAGCAGCGAGAATTCGCGCGGCGTCAGGTCGATCCGCACGGCGCCGCGCTTCACGCGGCGGCGCACCACGTCGATCTCCAGATCGCCGACCGCCAGATGCTCGGTTTCGCGCGGCGGGCCGCGACGCGCGAGCGTGCGGATGCGCGCCAGCAGCTCGACGAAGGCGAACGGCTTCACGAGGTAATCGTCGGCGCCGAGTTCGAGCCCGTGCACGCGGTCCTGCACGTCGTCGCGCGCGGTCAGGAACAGCACGGGCGTGGTGTGCGTGTCGCGCAGCCGCTTGAGCACGCCCCAGCCGTCGAGCACCGGCAGCATCACGTCGAGCACGATCACGTCGTAGCGCTCTTCCTGCGCGAGCATCAGCCCTTCACCGCCGTCTTTGGCGAGATCGACGCTGAATCCGGACTCCTCCAGACCCTTCTTCAGGTACGCGCCCGTCTTCGGTTCGTCTTCGACTATCAGGATGCGCATCGCCGGCTCCGTCGCATGGGGAAAGATGCGGCGATGTTACCGGGAAACGGCGATGGCGAGACGTTCCGTGCATGCGCCGGCAGCGTCGATGACGAAACTGTAATGTGCCGGTCATCATCGCGTTCGGCGGCGACCGCGGCATGCGGCACATGGCGTGCCGCACGCGGCCGGCCCGGCGGCGAGCTGGGCACCGCCGGGCACCGCCGCGATGCCGTCTGCGCGTCGGCGCCCGGACGCGCGTTACACCATCGCCTGGCTGACGAGCGCGTACAGCCCGCAGTCCGGATCGTGCGGCGCGCCGTGCGCCGCGGCCGGCGCGTTGCGGACCATCTTCGAACAGGTGTCGACGCGCTTCAGGCCCTGCGCATCGAGCCAGTCGGGCAGGCAGGTGCCGGACGGCACGTCGATGCGGACGAATTCGCCGTCGCGCGCGCGCAGCCAGTGCGCGATCAGCGCCTTCGCATGCGCATCGTCGGGCGAACGCGGCGCGACGACCGGGCCGACCACGTGGCCGCGGCCGAAGCGGCGCAGCACCGCAAAGCCGGTGATCTCGCCGCCGCGCTCCAGCACGACGCCTTCGCCGCGCGCGAGCAACGCGGCCAGCAGCGCGGCGCGCCCGAGCCCGGACGCGCGCGTGTCGAGCGCCACCAGGCAATCCAGGTCGGCCGGCGTGGCCGCGCGCAGACGCTCGCCGTCGGCGAGCGTCACCGACGCAGGCCGTTCGACGTTGCCTTGAAACTGATCCAGCGAGCCGCACACGGCGAAGCCGAGCTTTTCGTAGAGCGGCTGGCCGGCCGGCGTCGCGTGCAGGAAGGTGATGCGCGGCCCGAGCTCGTCGAGCACGATCTCCATCAGCGCGCGCCCGATGCCGCGCCCCTGGTGCTCGGACGACACGATCACGTGTCCGAGCGCAGCGCGATCCGCGCCGTACTTCCAGCACATCGCCGTACCGATCACCACGCCGTCCTCCTCGGCGACGAACGCGGTCGACGTGTCGGCGGAGAACTGCCAGTCTTCAGCCCGGAACGGCCAGCGCAGCGCCATCGACAGCGCATGGGCTCCGCTCACGTCGGCGGCGGTGAAGCGTCGATAGTGCAGCGCCGTCGCCGGCGCGGCAGCGTTGGTCGCGTGTTCGTGTGTCATCGGGCGATCCCTCTTGTGTCGTGTGTCGAGCCGGCGCGGACGACGGCCCGCGCCTGTGTTGCCGTATCGTCGGCGACATCGCGCGGCGTGTTCGCAGCGGTCACTATAGGAACAGGCGTGTTTGCTGTGGCTAACGCACGCTTAAGCGTTCGTTAGCCGCCGTTTAATGCGGCGCGTTCGAAGCCGCGCAGCGTCATGCCGCGCGCGCGAAATACCGCTGCGCCAGCGACACCCAGTAGCGCACGCCGGCCGGAATGATGTCGTCGTTGAAATCGTATTTCGGGTGATGCAGCGCCGGCGCCGCGTCGCCGTCCGCCGCGTTGCCGATCAGCACGTACGCGCCGGGCCGCTCCTCAAGCATGAAGCCGAAGTCTTCGGACGTCATGTTCGGCGGCACCTCGCGGCGCAGGCGCTGCTCGCCGAAGGTGTCGCGAATCACCGCCTCGCACAGGGCCGTCTCGGCCGGCGTGTTCACCGTCGCCGGGTAGTACTGAAAGAACTCCACCTCCGCGCGCGCGCCGCTCGCGCCGGCCAGCGCCTCGCACATGAGCCGGACGTCGCGCTGCAACTGCTGCTGCAACGCGGACGACAGCGTGCGGATCGTGCCGCGCAGCTCGGCGCTGTCGGGAATGACGTTGTCCGTGGTGCCGGCCTGGAACATGCAGACGGAGATCACGGCCGGATCCACCGGGTCCTTGTGCCTTGCGGCGATCGTCTGGCACTGCAGCACCATCGCGCAGGCGAGCGGGACGGGATCGATGCCGAGATGCGGCTGCGCCGCGTGCGCGCCCTTGCCTGTGACCGTGATGCGGAACCGCGAGCCGGCCGCCATGATCGGGCCGGTGCGCAACCCGAAGTGCCCGGCCGGCAGGCCGGGCCAGTTGTGCATGCCGAACACCGCTTCGGTCGGAAACTGCTCGAACAGGCCGTCGTCGATCATCTTACGCGCGCCCGCGCCGCCTTCCTCGCCCGGCTGAAACACGAAGTGGACGCTGCCGGCCAGCTGCGGCAGCTCCCGGAGCACGCGCGCGGCGCCGAGCAACATCACCGTATGGCCGTCATGCCCGCAGGCGTGCATCACGCCGTGCGTGCACGACGCATGCGCGAAGTCGTTGGCTTCGCGAATCGGCAACGCGTCGAGGTCGGCGCGCAGCACGATGCCGCGGCTCGGGTCCGCGCCGGGCAGGCTCGCGACCACGCCGGTGCCGCCGAGCCCGCGCGACACCGCGTAGCCGAGCGCCGCGAGTTCGCGGGCCACGACGTCGGCGGTCCGGTGCTCGTCGAATCGCAGTTCGGGATGCGCATGCAGGTCGCGGCGCAGGCTCGCCCAGTGGGCGCGATGCGCGCTCAGCGACGCTTCGGAGAGAATGGCGTGTTCCAAGTTCGACACCTTCGATGATGGACGGTCGGGATTGTGCAGCGCCGCGCGGACGTCGCGCGGCCCAGGCTTCAGTCGTAGTAGCCGAGAATCGACTTGACCTCCATGTACTCCTCCATCCCTTCGACGCCGTACTCGCGGCCGTTGCCCGACTGTTTGTAGCCGCCGAACGGCGCCTGCGGGTCCCACGCCGGGTAGTTCAGATGCACCTGCCCGGCCCGGATGCGGGCCGCGACGGCGCGCGTGCGTTCCCTGTCGGCGCCCTGCACGTGTGCGCCCAGCCCGTACACCGTGTCGTTCGCGATGGCGACGGCTTCGTCGATGCTGTCGTAAGGCAGGATCGCGAGCACCGGGCCGAAGATCTCCTGCTGCGCGATCGCCATGCCGGTGCGCACGTCGGAGAAGATCGTCGGGCGCGCATAGAAGCCGCGCTCGCATCCCGCCGGGCGGCCGGGGCCGCCCGCGATCAGCTTCGCGCCTTCGGCGACGCCCACGTCGATCATCTGCGCGACCCGCTCGAACTGCGCGCGATTGGCGAGCGGCCCGTGCGTCGTGGCGTCGGCGAACGGATCGCCGACCACGCAACGCTGCGCCGCGGCCACAGCGAGCGCCTCGACCGCGCCGAGCGCTGCGCGCGGCACGATCATGCGGGTCGGCGCGCTGCACGACTGCCCCATGTTGCGGAACGCGGCGGCCACGCCCGGCGCGATGGCGCGCTCCAGGTCGGCATCGGGCAGCACGACGTTCGGCGACTTGCCGCCGAGCTCCTGTGCGACGCGCTTGACGGTCGGCGCCGCGGCCTGCGCGACCAGCACGCCGGCGCGCGTCGAGCCGGTGATCGACACCATGTCGACCAGCGGATGCGACGACAGCGCGGCGCCCACCTCCGCGCCGGTGCCGCTCACCAGGTTGAATACGCCCGCCGGCACGCCCGCATCGGCGAGCACTTCCGCAAACAGCAGCGCGCTGAGCGGCGACAGCTCGCTCGGCTTCAGCACCACCGTGCAGCCCGCCGCGAGCGCCGGGCCGACCTTCGCGGTGATCTGATAGATCGGCCAGTTCCACGGCGTGATCAGCGCGCATACGCCGATCGGCTCGCGCACGATCGCGGTCGTGCCGCGCTGCTTGCGGAACGGGTAATCGGCCAGGTTGTCGCGCGCGACCCGGATATGTTCGGCGGCGAGCGGCACGTGCGCGCTGCGCGCATAGCCGAGCGGCGCGCCCATCTCCAGCGCGAGCGCCGTCGCGAACCGCTCGGCGCGCTCGAGCAGCAGCCGATGCACGCGGTCGAGCAGCGCCGCGCGTTCCTGCGGCGACGTCGCGGCCCAACCGGGGAATGCACGGCGCGCGGCGAGCACCGCGCGATCGGCGTCGCGCGCGCTGCCGAGCGGGATCTCGCACAGCGTGTCTTCCGTCGACGGGCAGACGACCGCGAAGCGGCCGCCGCCGTCGGGCGCGACCCAGTCGCCGTCGATGAAGAAGCGCTCGAGCCGGCCGGCGTCGAGCAGATGACGAACCGGTGATTGGTCGTAAGAAGTCATTGGAGTGTGTCCTTGAGTCGGTACCATGCGCCGACGAACGGCAGAAACCACGGTTTGCCGAAGTGGCCGGGAATCGCCGGCCAGTCGAAACGTTGCCACGGGTTGAGATCGGCGCGCCCGTCCATGATCTCGGCCATCAGCGTCCCCATCAGCGTGGCCATGTGGGTGCCGTGGCCGCTGTAGCCCATCGAGTAATACACGCCATCGCGCTCGCCGGCGCGCGGCAGCCGGTCGGCGGTCATGTCGACCATGCCGCCCCAGCAGTAGTCGACGCGCACGTTCGCCAGCTCGGGAAACACGGCGGCCATCTGACGGCGCAGGATCAGTCCGCTCTTTTCGTCCGAACGCGGGTTCGAGGTGGCGAAACGCGCGCGCCCGCCGAACAGCAGCCGGTGATCCGGCGTCACGCGGAAGAAATTCACGAAGTTCTTGGTGTCGGTGACCATCCGGCGGGTCGGCAGCAGGCGGTCGAGCAGTTCGCGCGGCAGCGGCTCGGTGACGATGATGAACGCGCCGACCGGCACGATCCTGCGCCGGATCCAGCCGAACGGCCCCACCTGCGAGATCCCGCTCGCGAGCAGCACCTGACGCGCGCGGATCTCGCCGAGCGGCGTGCGCAGCGCGTATGCGCCGCCCGCGTCGCGCTTCATCCCGAGCACCGGCGCATGTTCGACGACGTGCGCGCCGCGCGCCTGCGCGGCGTTGGCGAGGCCGCGCACATACCGGCCGACGTGCATCCCGGCGCTCTTCTCGAACAGCAAGCCGCCGTGGTAGCGGCTCGATCCGATCTCGTCGCGCAGCTGCGCCCTGGTCACGATGCGCGTGTCGCGATCGACGTTCGCGGCGAGCAGCGCCTGACTGCGCACGAGCTTGTCGTAGTGCGCGGGCTTCGCCGCGAGCTTGAGCTTGCCGCGCCGCACGAAATCGCAATCGATCGACTCTTCTTCGACCAGACGCTCGACCATGTCGACGCCCGCGTCGAACGCCTGATACAGCCGGTTCGCCAGCTCGGTGCCGATGCGCTGCGACAGCATCGCGTAGTCCTGCGCGAAGCCGTTGTTGCACATGCCGCCGTTGCGGCCCGACGCGGCGTGCCCGACGGTGCCGGCTTCGCACACCACCACGCGCGCGCCCTTCTTCGCGAGCGCGAGCGCGGCCGCCGAACCGGTGATCCCGGCGCCCACGACGGCCACGTCGCACGTTCCGTCCGGCAGCTCAGGCGAGCGGCTCGCGAAGGGCTCGGACGTATCGAGCCAATAGGAACCGAAACGCATCACGCACTCCATTGTCGGCCGCACCATGCCGCGAGGCATGGTGCGCATTGTTCGCGTCGCATCGCGTCGCACCGCTTCGTATCGTCTGCCTGCGCGAGCGGCGCGTGACGACGCGCAGCGTCGTCACGCCGCCGGCGTCGGCCTAGAAATCGGCGACCTTGCCCCACGCGGAATCGCTGAACCGGCCCGGCCGGTACGGCGTCGGGTCCACCAGCGGTTGCGCGCCCGTCACGAGATCGGCGATCAGGTGCCCGGCGCCGGGGCCGATGCCGAAGCCGTGGCCGGAAAAGCCCGCCGCGAGCACGAGGCCCGGCACGCCCGGCAGTTCGCCGATCCCCGGCACGCCGTCCGGCGTGCTGTCGACGAAGCCGGCCCACGCATGCGTGATCGTCGCGTCGCGCAGCTCGGGCAACAGCTCGACCGCACGGCGATACGTTTCGTTGACCGTCGGCAGATCGGGCTTCGGGTCGAGGATGCGCACGCGCTCCATCGGCGTCGGCGCATCGAGACGCCAGCGCTTCAGCGTTTCATGGCCGCCGCGCACGCCTTCGAGGCCGCCCGGCAGAAGATTGCGCCAGCGCTTCGCGAACATCGGCACGAACTGCGGCGCGAAGCGCAGGAACTGCGCGGTCGGGTCGACGCGCGCGCGGCCGCTGATGGCCAGCGCGTAGCGGCCGTCGCTGCGGCGCGTCGCCGACACGCCGGACGTATACAGCGCGCCCGGCAGCGCCTGCTCGACCGGCGACACGCTCAGGATCGACTGGCGGATCGACGCCTGCGGAAACCGGACACCCAGCTGCCGGCAGAACGACGACGCCCACGCGCCGCCGGCGAGCACGACCTTGCGGGTCTTGATGACGCCGGCCTCCGTGATGACGCCCGCGACGCGCCCGGCCGCCAGTTCGATGCCGCGCGCGGCGCAGTGCTGGTGGACGCTGCCGCCGAGCTTCATCAGCGCGGCGGCGACGGCCGGCGCGGCCTTCTCCGGGTCGGCGGTGCCGTCGCTCGGCGAGAACACGCCGCCTTTCCACGCACGCCCGGTCGCGCGCCCGCGCTCGCCGGCCTGCTTGCTGTCGAGCATGTAGGTCGTCACGCCCGCCGTCTTCGCGAATTCGCCCCAGCTCGCCCAGCGCGACAGCTCGGCCTCGTCGTTGCTCAGGTACAGCAGCCCGCAGCGGTGAAAGCCGGTGTCCTCGCCGGATTCGGCCGCGAAGCGCTCCCACAGGTCGATGCTCTTGCTCGCCATCGGCAGCTCGCGCTCGTCGCGGTTCTGCTGCCGGCACCAGCCCCAGTTGCGGCTCGATTGCTCGGCGCCGATACGGCCCTTCTCGACCAGCGCGACCGACACCCCGCGCCGGGCGAGGTAGTACGCGGTGAAGACGCCGATGATGCCGCCGCCGATCACGACGACATCTGCTTCGGCCGGCAGCGTCGGCGACGTTTCTATTTGGCGCAGCGGAGGCGACATGTTCAGTTCCGTTCGGTTGATGCGTTGACGTTCTGCACGACGTAAAACTTGGCCACGTGCTCGCGGCTTTCCCACCCGATCGGCGCGCCGCGCGGCACGAACAGCGCGTCGCCGGCGCCGAGCGTCAGCACGCTGCCGTCGGGCGCGGCGAAGCGCACGCTGCCGGCCAGCAGGAACATGAATTCGTTGACGCGATGCGGCCGGACGATCCGGTGATACGGCGTCGAATCCCAGGTGCCCGCGCAGTGGCCGATGCCGTCTTCGACGAACACGTTGTCGCTGCGGCAGTCCGGCGCCGGGCCGAGCAGCACGTCGGGCGGCAGCGACGCCGAGGGCTTGAAGTCGGCGTCGGCGCGCAGCGCGACCAGGCCGCGCTTGGTCGGCTGCGGGCACGCGGCGGCGCAGAACACGAGCCGCACCGGCGACGCCGCGCCGATGCGCAGCGCGGTGCCGGCGCCGATGACCGCACCCTGTCCCGGCCCCAGCACCAGGCGGGCGCCGCCCGCTGCGTCGAGCGTCAGCTCGCCTTCGACGACGACGATGCTTTCGACGTGCGGATAACGCGCGACGTCGAGCTCGCCGACGAAGCCGATCCGGCCGGCCGCCATCGCGTCGGGGCCTTCCCACGCGATCTCGCGCTCACGCGCGAACGGGTCGTGCTCGCCGAACGCCTGCTGGCGAAACGCGGTTGTGTCAGCCGTGCCGTCGGCGCGGTGCAATACGTAAGCTGCGGTCATTTCTGCTCCAGCCGATGCGCGACGACGTGGCAGCCCAGCGGTCGCGCGTGTTGCAAAATATGCGTTTGCGGACGTCGGGTCCGCGCACGCGTCGGCGCACTCGATCGCGGTTGCGCCACTTGCGAACCATTGTGTCGCGTCGGTTCGCTTCCCGGATTAACGCCTCACAAAACCATCGTTAAGCGCCGGTTAATGCGGCAGACGTGCCCGCACCTCCCGTCGCGACCCGCGCCTATGCAACGTGACAGGGCGTGTCGCGGCGCTCGGCGCGCGCGTGCCGCGGCGCCGCGCGCAGCGCCGCGCCGTCCTGCCGCGCGCCCACGTAGTCGCGCGGCGTGACGCCGAGCACGCGGCGAAAATGCCGGCACAGATGGCTCTGATCGAAGAAGCCGACGTCGGTCGCGACGACCGAAGGCGCCAGCCCCGCGCGCAGCAGCTCCTGCGCGCGTCGCACGCGCACCAGGCACAGATAGCGATGCGGCGACAGGCCGACTTCGCCGCGAAAGCGCGCGGTGAAGCGCGACACGCTCAGGCCGGCGACGGCCGCGAGCGTGTCGAGGTTCAGCGGCTGCGCGAACGACGCGTCGATGGTGCGCAGCACGTCGCCGATCGCGGGCGATACGGAACACGGCGCGGAATACGGGGCGCGCCGGGCGCGCGTTGCGTCGCGTTCGGGCGCAACGGGAAACAGGGTCGCCATGCTCGCGGTCCTCATGCGGCCGCGCACGCGGCGGGCGGACAAACGAATCGTGCGGTCATATCCAGTCCTTGCGGCATTCGCTTCAGTGCAGGAAGTCCTGCACCCGGTAATAGGCGCCGACCAACGGCAGGAACCACGCGTGGCCGAAATGGCCCGGCATCGCCGGCCAGTCGAGCTCGCGCCACGGATTCGACGCGGCCGCGCCGTACAGCACGTCGGCCATCACGCGGCCCATGTGTACGGCCATCTGCACGCCGTGGCCGCTGTAGCCCATCGAGTAATAGAGCCCGTCGTGCTGGCCCGCCCTCGGCAGCCGGTCGGCCGTGATGTCGACCAGCCCGCCCCAGCAGTAATCGAGCCGCACCGCCGCCAGCTCGGGGAAATAGCCGGCGAGGCCCGCGCGCAGGATCTCGCCGCTTTTCGCGTCGGAGCGCGGGCTCGACATCGCGAAGCGCGCGCGGCCGCCGAACAGCAGCCGGTTGTCGGGCGTGACGCGGAAGTAGTTGCCGATCTGGCGCGACGTCACGTACGCGCGGCGATGCACGAACAGCCGGTTCAGCTGCGCGTCGGGCAGCGGCTCGGTGACGACGATGAAACTGCCGACCGGCGCGATGCGCCGCCTGAACCACGCGAACGGCCCGTGCTGCGATGCGCCGGTCGCGACCAGCACGCGATCGGCGACGATCGTGCCGCGCGTGCTGACGATCGTGTGACGCTCGCCGCCGAGCCGCTCGATCTGCGTGACCGCCGCGTGCTCGTAGATGCGGGCGCCCGCCCGCACCGCCGCCTGCGCGAGGCCGACGCCGAACTTGCCCATGTGCATCTGCACGCCGTTGTGCTGCAACAGCCCGCCGTGGAAACCGTCGGAGCCGATCTCGTCGCGCACGCGCGACGGCTCGATCAGCTCGATGTCGGCATCGACGTCGCGGCGCAGCGCGTCGTACGTCTTCGCCAGCGCCGCGAAATGCTGCGGCTTCGCGGCGAGCTTGAGCTTGCCGGCGCGCCGGAAATCGCAATCGATCGCGTGTTCGGCGACGAGCGCCTCGACGCTTTTCACGGCGCTCTCGTATGCCCGATAGAACTGCCGCGCCGGCTCCGCGCCGATGCGCGCGGCCAGCGACGCGTAGTCCTGGGCGACGCCGGTGTTGCACTGTCCGCCGTTGCGCCCCGACGCTTCGCCGGCGATCTGCGCGGCTTCCAGCACGACGACCGAGACGCCGCGCTGCGCCAGTGCGAGCGCGGCCGACAGACCGGTGAAGCCGCCGCCGATCACGACCACGTCGGCGCGCCCGTCGACGGGGCCTTCGCAGCCGGCATGAAACGGCGGACGAGTATCCAGCCAGTACGATTCGAATTTCATCCGATCCTTCTCGAACATTGCGGCGGACGCGATCGGCGATCGCTCACCGGAAACCATTTAATCACCGTCAAAAAGCGCATTTGCCGCGTATTCGTGCGCGGCACGCGCCGGTTGCATCGTTTTGCACGACCGCCGCAGCACACTGTGCGCAGCGCTCGTCTGCATCGGCCATGAGCCGTGAGTCACGAGCCGCCGGCGCGACACACACATCGCGCTACAGCCGCACCGGCTGCCCCAGCGCGGCGCCTTCGGGCTGCGGCTCGGCCTGGAATCGCGCGAGATCTTCCTCGCTGCGGTGGCACAGCACCTGTGCGCCGTTGCCGAGTGTGCGCAGCGGCGGCGCGGCGAGGTTGCACACGCCGTCCACCCGCATCGCGCAGCGGGACAGGAACGGACACAGGCCGGCGTCGTCGGCGCTCGCGCCGATCGGCACGAGCGGCCGATGGCAGCGCTCGGCGGCGACGTCGAGCCAGCCCGCGCGCAATTCCGGCGCCGACGACACCAGCAGATGCGAATACGGGTGGTACGGCGGCGCGCACAGCGCGTCGCGGCTGCCCGTCTCCACGCGCCGGCCCGCGTACAGCACGACGATGTCGTCGCTGATCGCGCGCACCTTCGCAATGTCGTGCGTGATGAACACGTACGACACGCCGAGCTTCGCCTGCAGATCGCGCAGCAAGTCGATGATCGCGGCGCCGACGACCGTATCCAGCGCCGACGTGACCTCGTCGCACAGGATCAGGTCGGGCTCGGCCGCCAGCGCGCGCGCGAGGTTCACGCGCTGCTTCTGTCCGCCGGACAGCTCGCCGGTGCGGCGCGCGGCGACCGCCGGCGGCAGCCGCACGAGTTCGAGCAGCTCGGCGACGCGCTGCCGCGCACGCGCGCCCTTGATGCCGTGATAGAACGCAAGCGGCCGCGCGAGCGTCCGCTCGACGGTATGCACCGGATTGAGCGCGGTATCGGCGTTCTGGAACACGATCTGCACGCGCCGGTGCTGCTCCTTCGAGCGCTTGCCGATGTCGAGCGCGAGCGGCTGGCCGTCGAGCAGGATCTGGCCGGCCGTCGCCGGCACGAGCCCCGCGATCACCTTCGCGAGCGTGGTCTTGCCGGAGCCCGATTCGCCGATCACGCCGACCGTCTGGCCGCGCCCGATGCGCAGGTCGACCTCATGCAGGATCACCTTCGCGGGCCAGCCTTGCGCGTTACGGGCGCCGTAGCCGGCGATCGCGCCGCGCACGTCGAGCAGCGGCGCCGGCGCGGCGGCCGGCGCCTGCGGCTCGCGTGCGGCACCGTCGGGCGTGACGGCCGCGATCAGGCTTTGCGTATACGGATGGGCCGGCGCATGCAGGATCTGTTCGGTCGCGCCCGCCTCGCGGATCACGCCGTCGCTCAGCACGACGATCCGGTCGGCCATCTGCGCGACCACCGCCAGATCGTGCGACACGTACACCGCGCTCATCCCGCAATCCCGGATCACGCGCTTGAACGCCTGCAGCACGTCGATCTGCGTGGTCACGTCGAGCGCGGTCGTCGGCTCGTCGAGGATCACGAGCTCCGGATCGGTGATCAGCGCCATCGCCGCCATCAGTCGCTGCAACTGGCCGCCCGACACCTGGTGCGGATAGCGCCTGCCGATCGTCTCGGGCTCCGGCAGCGCGAGCGCGCGGAACAGCTCGACCGCCTTCGCCTGCGCAGCGCGCTTCGTCATCGTGCGGTGGATCAGCGCGCTCTCGATCACCTGATCGAGGATCGTGCGCGACGGGTTGAACGCGGCCGCCGCGCTCTGCGCGATGTACGCGACCTTGCGGCCGCGCAGCGCCGCGAGCGCCGGCGCGGACAGCGTGCAGACGTCGGCGCCGTCGAGCTTCACCGAGCCGCCGGCGATCCGGCAGCCCGCGCGCGCATGGCCCATCAGCGACAGCGCGATCGTCGTCTTGCCCGAGCCCGACTCGCCGATCAGCGCGAGCACCTCGCCGCGCCGGATGTCGAAGTCGACGCCGTGCACGATCGTCGTTTCCGCGCCGCCCGGACGTCCGCCGACCACGCGCAGCCCGCGCACCTCGACGAGCGGAGTCGATTCATCTCGCATCAGTGTTCTCCCGCGGCCGCGGCCGCGCCCTTGCGGCGGCCGCGGTGCGGCAGGCCGTCGATCAACAGGTTGACGCCCACCGTCAGGATCGCGATCGCGACCGCGGGCATGATGGCGACGGCCGAGCCGTCGCCGAGGCTCGCGATGTTCTCGCGCACCAGCGAGCCGAGGTCCGCATACGGCGGCTGCACGCCGAGCCCGAGAAAGCTCAGGCCGCTCAACAGCAGCACGACGAACGTGAAGCGCAGCCCGGTGTCCGCCAGCATCGGATGAATCATGTTCGGCAGCATCTCGACGCACGCGATGTACAGCGCGCTTTCGCCGCGCGCCTTCGCCACCTGCACGAACTCGAGCGTGCTGATGTTGACGGCCAGCGCGCGCGCGATCCGGTACGAGCCCGGCATGTAGCTGACCGCGGCGGTCAGCACCAGCAGCGGCAGCGACGAGCCGAACGCGGCCACCAGCATCAGCGCGAACATCTTCGACGGAATCGACGTGAGCGCATCGAGCAGGCGGCTCATCGTCTCGTCCACCGCGCGGCCCGACACGGTGGCGAGCAGCCCGAGCGTCGTGCCGGTCAGCGCGGCGAGCAGCACCGCCGCGAGCGCGAGCAGCACGGTCAGCCGGGTGCCGTACAGGATGCGGCTCAGCATGTCGCGGCCGAGGAAGTCGGAGCCGAACGGCAGCTTCGCGCTGAACGCCGCGAACACGTCGGGCGTGACGATCGTGCCGACGTCGTGCGGCGCGAGCAGCGGCGCGAACACCGCGATGAACAGCATCAGCGCGACCATCGCGAGGCCGGCGCGGCCGCCGCCGGTCAGGGCGAGCCGCGGCGCGCGACGCTTGCGCGGCGCGCCGGGCGTGGGCGCGGCAGGCGGCGGGCCGCCGCGCGACGGGCGCGGGTCGCCGGACGGCGGCAGCGTGCTGCTGCGTTGAACGGAATCGGTCGGTTGCATGATCGGCATCTCGGAAGAAAGCGAAACACTCAGGTGCGCAGGCGCGGGTTCGACACGATCGAGCACAGATCGGCCAACAGCACGAGCAGCAGATACGCGACGCAGAAGATCAGCGTGCACGCCTGCACGAGCGGGAAGTCGCGGTTGCCGACGGCATCGACCATCAGGCTCGCGAGGCCCGGATAGTTGAAGATCGTCTCGACGACGATCACGCCGCCGAGCAGATACGACAGGCTCAGCGCGATCGCATTCGCGATCGGGCCGATCGCGTTGGGCAGCGCATGGCGCAGCACGACGCGCGCGGGGCTCGCGCCCTTCAGCACGGCCATCTCGACGTACGATGCGCTCAGCTGCTCAATCACCGCGGCGCGCGTCATGCGCGCCATCTGGGCGATCACGACCGCGCACAGCGTCAGCACCGGCATCGCGTACGCGCGCAGGAAGTCGTGCATGCCGTCGATCGGGCCGCCGTACGACAGCGCGGACAGCCAGTGCAGCTTCACCGCCAGCACGAGCACGGCGACCGTCGCGATCAGGAATTCGGGCGTCGCGACCAGCGCCAGCGTGCCGAGGCTGATCACGCGATCGACCACCGACTCGCGCTTCACCGCCGCGACGATGCCGAGCAGCAGCGCGATCGGCACCGACACGGCGGTCGTGATCGCGGCGAGCGCGAGCGACTTCGGCAGGCGTCCGCCGATCATCTCCGACACCGGCAGGTCGCCCGACAGCGAGCGGCCGAAATCGCCGTGCAGCAGGCCGCCGAGCCAATGCAGATAGCGCACGTGCGCCGGCATGTCGAGGCCGAACTGCTGGCGCAGCGCGGCGACCGTCTCGGGCGTGGCGGACTGGCCGAGCGCGGCCTGTGCGGCGTCGCCCGGCAGCAGGTTCGTGATCGTGAAGATGATCGCGGACACGATCAGCAGCGTCAGCGCGGTGACCGCGATGCGCCGGCCGATCAGCCCGAGCAGGATTCGGTTCATGGGCTTGCGTTCCCGAAAAGGCCGCGTGCGGCCGGCGCGCTCAGCGGCGCCGGCCGCACGGCGGCAGCAGGCAATGGCGTCAGGCGTTCCACCAGACGTGCTCGGCGAACATGCCGCCCATCATCGGACCGGTCGGGATCGAGCCGAGGCCCGAGAGCCGCTTGTCGTAACCGTCGAGGAAGCTGATGAACGACGGAATCCCGACCCGGCCCTGCTGCGCGACGAGCACCTGCATCTCGCCGTACATCTGCTTGCGTTTCGCGTCGTCGGTTTCCGAGCGCGCGGCGAGCAGCAACTGGTCGAACTTCGCGTTCTTCCAGCCCGACTCGTTCCACGGCGCGTCCGACTTGAAGAACTGCGTGAACAGCACGTCGGCGCTCGAGCGCGGGTTGATGTTGCCGAAGCCGAGCGGATGCTTCATCCAGTGGTTCGACCAGTAGCCGTCCGGCGACACGCGGTTCACCTGCAGGTTCAGCCCGATCTTCGCGCCGGCCTGCTGGAGCAGCACGGCCATCTCGATCGAGCCGTTCGCGTCGGAGGTCGCATAGATCGGCGGCAGCGTGGCGCCGAGCGCGCCGGCCTTCTGGAACAGGAACTTCGCCTTGTCCGGATCGTGCGGCCGCTGCGGCAGCGACGCGTTGAAGTAGCGATGCCCCGGCGGGATCGGCTGATCGTTGCCGATCACCGCGTAGCCGCGGAACACCGCCGAGCGGATCTGCTCGCGATCGAACAGGTACTTCATCCCTTCGACGAAATCCGGGTTCGCGGTGATCGGGTTCTCGCTGCGCATGATCAGGTCGGTGTACAGGCCCGACTTGGTTTCCTTCAGCGCATAGCCGGGCGTCGACGCGACGCGCTGCGTCGAGCGCGGATCGATCGAGTTGATCAGGTGCACGTCGCCCGACAGCAGCGCGTTCAGGCGGGCGGCGTTGTCGCTGATGCCGATCATCTCGATCTCGTCGAGATACGGCATGCCCGGCTTGAAGTAGCTGTCGTTGCGCACGCCGATGGTCGATACGCCGGGCTTGAACGACTTCAGCTTGTAGGGGCCGCAGCCGATCCCGGTGCTGAAGTCGGTGGTGCCGTCCTTGACGATCACGAGCTGCGGCGTCGCGAGGATCACCGGCAGGTCGGCGTTCGAGCTGGCGAGCGTCAACGTGACTTCGTCGGGGCCGCTCGCCTTCACGTCGGCGAACTGGTCGGCGAGCGTCTTGACCTTCGATGCGGTCGCGGCGTTCTTGTGGCGCAGCAGCGAGAACACCACGTCGGCCGGGCCGACCGGTTTGCCGTCGTGGAACGTGACGCCCTTGCGCAGCTTGATGATCCAGGTCTTCGCGTCGGTCGTCTGGAGCGACTCGGCGAGGTTCATCTGCGGCGTCAGGCTCGCGTCGAGCTGCGTGAGGCCGCTGTAGAACATGAAGAAGCGAATGTAGTCGGCGCCGGTGGAGCCCTTGGCCGGGTCGAGCGTATCGGCCGTCGAGCTGGATTCGTTCGCAACCCGGATCTTGCCGCCGCGCTTGGGCGCCGGCGCGGCGAACGCCGACTGCGCGTCGAGCAGCAGTCCGCCGCCGCCGACGGCCATCATGCCGCTCGCCGCCATGACACGCATCATGTCGCGGCGCGTGAAGCCGCCCTTGCCGCTGCCGTTGTCGATATCGTCGTTCATCCGAACTGCTCCTGACTGTGGAAAGTGGGTCCTGGGGTCCAGCGTGGTTGTCGAATCCCGCCGCACCCGCATGCTGGTGGCGGGTACGACGTCGTGCAGTTGCAATTCATTTAAGCACCGCCAAAATGCGGTTTGTCGCGATTCGGGCCGGCCGCACGATACGAATCGACCGTTTTGGACCGCCCGCGCAGCATGAATTGCTGCGTGCCTGCGCGCGTCGCCGGGTGATGGACGCCCGGGCGTCGCGCTCGCGCCGCGCATGCCGATGAAGGGAATCGTAAAGCGGCACGCGCGGCAGATTGCACCGACAAAATTGAGGATTCGGCGTCCGAAACGCGTTCGGCGCGCGCAAACGGCATGTTCGAGTGGAATGTGCGGGCGTGCGGCGGTGCGGCGGCGGGGGGAGATTCAGCAGATGAAAATGAGGGGCTTCGGGCGAAGCGGGTTTGGCCGAGGGTGCGGGGCGAGGTGGTACCGGGCCTGGATACGGGCCTGGATACGGGCTTGGGCTCGGGTACGGGCTGAATACGTGCGGGATACGCACGTGATGCGGGCGCAATGCGAGCGTGACGTGCCTGATCGCGTCAATCTGGATCGACGACGGCACCGCGCGTCACATCAGGGACGCACAGCTTGCTGAATTCGCGCGCGCCAGGATCCGGCGTGCATGTTCGTATGGCTTGAGCTGCCGCCGCCGTGGCGTGCTGACGATTTCGCCGCCAATGCGAAGGCGCGCGGCGTGGTGGTGATGCCGTCGTCGGCGTTTGCCGTGGACCGTTCGGAGATCGAGCACGGCGTGCGCATCAACCGCGCGTGCGCGACGCGCCGTGATCAACGGGTGAGTGCGTCAAGGTTGTTGACCGGAACGCTCGAAGACCGTCCGAGCGCGCTGTTCGGGACGATCTGATGCTGGCTGACCGGTGTTGCGGAGGGCGGTCGTCGATTCACGAGTTGCACGTCGCGAATTGAAGTCGTCACCGGCCACCGCCGCACCGAGATCTTTCTAGAGCGGCAGGGTCATGTTTGTAGCCGGAAGAAGCCGACCGTCGCGTGCAGGTCGCGTCCCTGCACGCTCAGCGATTCGGACGCCGCCGCGATTTCCTCGACGAGCGCCGCGTTCTGCTGCGTGTTCTGGTCCATCGACGCGACCGCCTGGTTGACCTCGTCGATGGCGCGGCTCTGCTCCTCGGCCGCAGCCGAAATTTCGGTGGTGATCTGGGCGACGTTGCCCACCGCCGCGTTAAGTTCCGCGATGGTCTTGCCGGCCAGCCCGATCTGGCTGGCGCCTTCGCGCACGTTGCTGACCGAGGTTTCGAGCAGCGCCTTGATCTCCTTCGCCGCGCTGGTCGAGCGCTGCGCGAGGTTGCGCACTTCGGAGGCGACTACCGCGAAGCCGCGGCCGCTCTCGCCGGCCCGCGCGGATTCCACTGCTGCGTTGAGCGCCAGGATGTTGGTCTGGAACGCGATACCCTCGATGATCCCGACGATGCCGATGACGCGCTCTGATTCGTTGACGGCCGCCAGCATGGTTTTCGCGGCATCGGCCACCGCCTCGTCGCCGCGGCACGCGGTGGCGACGGCGCCGGACGCGATCGCGTTGGCGTGCTTGGCGCGATCGGCGGCCTCCCGCACCGTGCTGGCCAGTTGCTCCATGCTGGCCGCGGTCTGCTGGATCGAGGCGGCCTGCTGCTCGGTTCGGGCAGATAGGTCGTTGTTGCCGGAAGAGACTTCGCGCGAGGCGGTTTCGAGATGGTTGATGCTCGACGACACCTTGACGAGCACGCCGTGCAGCTTCTCGACGAACGCATTGAAGCGGCCCGCGAGCAGCCCGACCTCGTCGCTGTTGACGACCGGCAGGCGCCGCGTCAGGTCGCCGTCGCCGACCGCGATCTCGTGCATCGAATCCGCGAGCGTGCGCAGCGGTACCACGATTTGCCGGCTCAGCACGACCATCGCGAACAGCGCGATCACGATCACCAGCGCGCCCGTGCCGACCAGCTGGAAGGTTAGCCGGTTCGCGGCAGCCATCATCTCGGCCTCCGGCTCGAGCGCGTAGTAACGCCACCCGTTTTTGCGCGACGTGTAGGCATAGGCCTGGTAGCGGGTCGAGTCGATCGTCACGACAGCGCGGCCGTCGGCGGCGGACGCGAGTTGGTCGTAGCCACCGCCGAGCGACTTGAATTCCTTGAATTCGTGGCTCTTGTCGCGCGGATCGATCAGCACCTTGCCGTTGTTGTCGGTCACGATCAGATAACCACTCTGGCCGAAGCGGATGCCGCTGGTGAGCTTGGCGAAGCCTTCGAGGGAGAGGTCACCCTCGAGCACGCCCAGCACTTCGCCGCCGGCGTTTTTGACCACCCGCGCGAACGGAATGATCGCGCCGCCGGAGCCCGCCGCGCTCAGGTACGGCGCGGGCCGCGCCACGCGGTCGGGGGTTGCCATGGCGGCGGTATACCACGGCCGCTGACGGGGATCGTAGTGGTCGCCGTTCATGGTTTCCAACGGCCACTGCACGTAACCGCCCCAGTGCGTGCCGATATCGAGGTAGCGCATGTTGGGGTGCGCGTCGCCGAACTGCTTGAGTACCGTGAAGATGCGCTGCTCGACGCCACCGTTGCTGTCAGGCGTCATCTTGCCGGTGTGGGTCAGATAGTTCGTGATGGTGGCGTCGGCCGACGTCAACTCGGGGGTTTGTGCGAGATACGTGAGGTTTTGCTCGACTTCGCTGAAGGTTCCGTCGAGCGAGCCGTCAGCCTGTGTGATGCGCGCTTGGCTCGATTGCTCGAACTCGCTGACGGCCTGGTGGCGCACGTTCAGCGCGCCGACGGTCGCCAGCACGGCGACGCTGAGAACCAGCGCAGTACCGAACGCAAGGTTGATCTTGAAACCGATCGAATTCGATACTTTCATTCCGATTCTTCAGAGGATTGGTTTGGCGGCCCCGGAAACCGCATCAACAGCCCACCCGGCAGACGTATTTTCGACAAGGCCTTGGAATTTCTTGAGGGGCGGGAAAACCCTTACAGAGATGTTCCGGGTGCAATGGCTCGTAGTCGGCATAGATGCGACGGAGGTCCCCTGACCTGCTCCCGGCGTTTAGTACGGTGACGGTGTAGGGTCCGTTCCAGAGAGGAACGGCAATGAAAAGG
>NZ_PQMX01000074.1:0-28416 GCF_004368385.1 Burkholderia sp. B10
ACTGTTTTCGGTTCCGTTAAGAACCGGTCGCTCACTCAAAGCTGACAGGTATATGAATCTCTTCATAAACCTGACTTACTTTAGTGTGAGACTCTTGATACTTTCGCTTTCTGATCCGAAGATCAGCCCGCTTCCATCAAGCGCCCACACTTATCGGCTGTTAATTTTTAAAGAACGTCGCGTTTCAAACGTCTCGTTTGTTTCGCGTCTCAATCAAGAGAGGCCGAATTATGGTTTTCCCCTGCATCGGCGTCAAGCACTTTTTGAAAATTTTTTGACAAGCGGTGCGGCGGGGTCCGTTGAGCAGCCTTCCGCAGCCGTCAAATCGAGACAGCGGCGGCGCCCTTGAGCGCCGCCGACAGCCCCGCCGCATCGCGCGCAACCCGCGCCAGTCAACGCCCAACCATCGCCCTCACCACCCCGTCGCGCCGGATCAGCCCGTGATAGAGCGCCGCCGCGAAGTGCGCGACGAACGTGACGAAGAACAGGTAAGCCAACACCCGATGCGCGACCCGCAGCCATGCGAAGGTCGCCGGATCCGCCGAGACCAGCGCCGGCAATTGCACCCCGCCGCCCAAGGTCACCGGGTATCCGCCCGCCGACAGCATCGCCCAGCCGATCAGCGGCATCGCGACCATCAGCGCATACAGCACGAGATGCGACCCGTGCGCGGCGAACTTCTGCCACCACGGCAGATCGTCCGGCAGCGCCGGCGCTTTCGTCGACAGCCGCACCGCGATGCGCACGCACACCAGCACCAGCACGGCGATCCCCAACGGCTTGTGCAACGCCACCAGGAAATCGTGTCGCCGCGAAACCGACGCCACCATCCCCACACCGACGAACAGCATCGTCACGATCATCGCGGCCATCACCCAATGCAGCAGCCGCGCCGGCAAGCCAAACGTCGTCGTTCCGTTCATCATCGTCCCTCCGCAGTCAATCGCGCCGCCCCGGCCACGCCGGCCTCTTCACTCGTGCGGCGCAGATACGAATCCGCATACGCGGCCGAGCGCGCCGCCAGCAACGGATCGCCCGACACCTGAATCCCGCGCGGCAGCACCGTCGGGTCGTAGTTCACGTCGCGGCACGGGCCGCTGTCCTGCGGCTCGACGCGATCGAGCACCAGCGTGCCGGCGTCGATCGTCGTTCGCTGCGCGGGCCAGGTTTTCGTCGCGTCGTCCACCGGATCGCCGGGTTCGGCCAAGGTGACGAGCATCTTCCACTTCTGCGCACCGCCAGCGATGCGGCGCGTGACGTCCTGCTGCAGCACGTTCGGATCGGCCGCCGTCGCGACGTCCGCGGCGCCGGCCGTCTGCTCGGGCACGACGCGCCATCTCACCGCGTGCCGCTGGCCGGCGGCGTCGACGAAGTAGAACGCGTTCAGCCCGTAATAGCTTTCGGTGACGTAGCTCGCGCTCGGCTTCGCACCCTTCACCCATGCGCGGAAGGCGGCCGTCTCCGGATGCGCGGCGAAGAACGCCTTCACCTTCGCGGGATCGGGCTTGCCCGTCGCCGGGTCGGGCGCGGTCGCGAGCAGCTGCTCGTAGAACGCCTTCGGCGTCGCGACCGGGAACACCGGCATCGCGTTCATCCCGGTGCGCCATTGCTCGCCGTCCGGAGCGGTCAGCTTCAGCGCGAGGCTGCGGATCGGCACGCTGCTGTCCGGCGCATACGGATTGCCGCCCGGCAGCGCGAACCGGCCGACCACCGGCGTGCGCACGGGCTTGAAGAACGGCGCCACCGAATACGCACTCGCGGCGCCGCTGCCTTCGAAGTAGCCGGTCACGCACACGCCCTTCGCGTGATTGCGCCGGAAGCCCGGATGGACGCCGCCGCCGGCCGTCTGCAGCGCGTCGACGAGCCGATGCGGCGTCAGCCGCGCCGGCGCGAGCCACCCGCCGACATAGCCGAACGCCACCACCACGCCGGCCGCCGCGCCGCCGATCACGGCCCAGCGCCACCATCCGCGCCCAGGCTCGCGCGGCGGCGAAGAAGAAGATTGCTTCATGGATGCACTCCCGATCGTCTGATCATTGTCGAACGGGAATAGGACGCCGCCCGCGTCGCTTTATTCCACGAAACAATTTTTCGTATGCTGATGGAATAAGCGGTGCCGGGCGGCGTCTTACCCGGCATCTCCACGCCTTTCGGCTCGCCCCCGGCCATGCCTTCAAACGCCCCCGACGACGACGCGTTGCGCGAACTCATCCCCAGGCTGCGACGCTTCGCGCTGTGGTTGGCGCGCGACGTCCACGCAGCCGACGATCTCGTTCAGTCGACGCTCGAGCGCGCGTTGTCGCGCTGGGCGAGCCGCCGCGACGACGCATCGCTGCGCAGCTGGCTCTTCACGATCCTTTACCGCCAGTTTCTCGACGGCAAGCGCAGCGCGAAGCGCTACGCGTGGCTGCTCGGCCGCATCCGCGACGATGAAGACGCGCACTGGCCGTCCGCCGAACGCGAATTCGCCGCGCGCGCGACGCTCGAAGCGTTCGGCCGGCTCTCCGACGAGCAGCGCAGCCTGCTGCTGCTCGTCGCGGTCGAAGGCTTCACGTATCGGGAAGTCGCCGATCTGCTCGAGGTGCCGATCGGCACCGTGATGTCGCGCCTGTCGCGCGCGCGGCAGGCGCTGCGCCAGCTCAGCGACGGCGAGCTTCCCGCTCCTTCTCTCCGGTTGATGAAATGAACGACCTCCGCCCCGACGAACACGATCTCCAGGCCTATGTCGACGGCCAGCTCGACGACGATGCGCGCGCCGCGGTCGAGCGATATCTCGCGCTGCATCCGGAGAGCGCCGAGCAGGTGAAGCAGTGGCAGCAGGATGCGCAGCGGTTGCGGGCAGCGCTCGAAAGCGTGCGGATGCCCACCGGGAATCCCGAGCTCGATCCGGCCGCGATTCGTTCGCGCCGCGCCGAACGCTCACGGATGCGGTTCGCGATGGCCGCTTCGTTCGTGTTCTGCATCGGGCTCGGCACCTTCGGCGGCTGGCAGGCGCGCGGGTGGAACGCGCCGCCGCCCGTCGCGCCGATGAGCGATGCGGTCGAGGCTTACCGGATGATGGTGGTCGATCAGGTCGCGAAGGTGGATTTCCGGCCGACGAGTGCGAAGGATCTGCATGGGTGGCTCACCAGACGCGTCGGCGCGTCGGCGAAGCTGCCGGACTTGAGTGCCGCAGGGTTCAAGCCGATCGGCGCGCGGTTGTTCATGACGGACAGCGGCGCCGCGGCCGCGATGGTGCTCTATGAGGACGATGCCGGGCGGACGCTGAGCTTCTATCTGCGGCCAGCGGAAGCGAAAAATCGGCTGCTGCCCGCGGGGCAACGCGTGGACGGCGCGTTGATGGCGCGGTATGGGTCGGTGAACGGGCTCAACTATGCGGTGGTCGGGCCGGCGAGCAATCTCGGTGAGCAAGCCGTTGCGAGGGCGTTGGATCAGCAGATTTGAGGGGGGTGATGTCGGCGGGCCGGCTGGTGGAGCTCGGCCAGCGCTCAAAGCGCTCATGTGAGACGTTCAGATCCACAGCGTTGGGAGTCGCTTTTGTGGCGGTTGTCCACACAGAGAGTCTCGTCTCGGTGCGTTCGCAGATCGGCGTGTCTTGCACGATTCCGGTGTCGTGCGGTTTGGCGTCTTCTGCGCGCGGGATATCAACATCAGTCTCGGCAACTCTGCATGCAGCCTCTCGTCGAACCGCCCATCTTCGGGTTACACAGCGTTTCGAGTGACTTCGGGCGGCGATATCCACACAGCTTTCACTGAGCCGGCATAGCGGATCTCGGTTCGGCTGCGCTCGCGGTGTTCGCATGCGCGTCAGTGCTTCGAACTCGTGCTTTTTGTCGACGGGCACACCGTTTCCGATTGTGTTGCGTGCCGGTTGTCCACACTCAGAAGCCAAGTGCTACGGCAGCACGGGCGGCATTTGCCCGCCCTTGCCGTCTGCGCACTACGCGCGCTTCACCAGACGCCACGTCACCCAGTGCACCTTGAGCTCCCCCAGATTGTCCCGGACCAGCATGTCGGGCATCGCCGTCCCGGCTTCGACGCGCAGCACCTTGCCGCCGTATTCGTCCGTCTGCCAATCGCCGGTCACCGGGCAGATATCGCTCGTGCGGACCTGCGCGACGGGGTCGCGGTCCGACGCCGGCGCTGAAGGCCGATCGAGAAAGTACTGCGATTCGTCGGGGATGATGCCGTCCGCGTATCGCTTGTCTTCCCACAACAGCCGCCAGTGCGTCTTGACGGGCGTTCGCGTCTCGTCATCCCGGAGGTTCGGCGCGCGGATGTCACGAATGAAATAGTTGAAGCAGCCGTTGTTGTGCAAGCTGCGATTGCCGACCGGCACAACGCCCAGCAACTTCGATTGCTCGACGGTAACGGGCTCCCAGATGCCGTCACAAGGCACTTTGTCACCAGATTTGACCACCGGGCCCACGGGTTCCGGAACCTCCGGCAGGTTCGCCGGAAATACCGGATATGGAAGCGTGTAGAAGGTGTTGTCGTATGCACCGGGAGACAGCAGCAGTCCGACCGAGCGCAGTTGTGCGAGACCGGTATGTCCGGGCTCGAATGGCGCGTGTTCCATCTGGTATTCCGACGCTTGCAGCAGCCGCGCCAGCGCTTCGACCTTCGGCGGGTAAGGAGCAGCCTGCGCACCGCGATCCCAGTAATCGGGATGGGGGAAAAAATACGCGTTCAGATACGTAAATCGATCGAACGCGTATTGCAGCGGCTCTCTGCGCTGCCAAACGGACCGGTCTCCGCGGGCCAGTTCTGGCAACCCTCGATCGTAGGCTGCCAGTATTTCGAAGATGATCGGCAAATTGTTTGCCGGCATGACCTCGGGATCATCTTCGGGCCAAGTCTTTACCGCGTTCTCGTACTCGTTCGCGAAGATCGCAAAGTCTTCGCGCTTGCGCTTCCAGAGCGAGAAGCTGGTCAGCCGTTGAAGCAGCCAGAAAATTCTGCGCCGGGTCGCATCGTCGGCCATGTCGTATTGCTTGATCGTCTTCGTCATCGTTGAACTTCGTACCACGCTTCCAATTCGCGTCGTGGGACTCACGTTGCTGTCGCTCATCTTTGTATGGGTCTCTTCATTCTCGAGCCAACGACGCCTCCATGCAGCGGCTTGCACAGCCGGCCGGCGAGCTGCACAGCGCTTCGAACTGGTTTGCTTCCGGTTAACCAAACGTGATGGAGAGCCGCATCACCGGCACGAGCGTTTCCTGTGCAGACCACTCCCCAGGACGCTTCGCCTGCCGCGCCGCTTCCGAGCTACGCGGCTTTACCAGGCAGCACATCACCCAATGCAGCTTGAGCTCGCCAAGCTAGCTCCGGCCCCAAGCTATCAAACAATTGATCTGTGCGTCCCATCCAGACCTTGGCCCCGCTCACAGCGCCCAGATTAGGTTCTCCCCCCACCGCACGCAGTGCACATCCACCCCGGGTCACAGTCTCCGGACTGTGCTTATCCCACGGTGTTAACAGGATTCGTATACATACGTAGTGATAGTTAACAAGCGCACGGCCTCACAGTGGATAACCTCCTTAACCCCCTGAATCCAAAGCCCGAACCGCAACGCATAACCCGCCGCAAAGCAGACGCAAATCTCTGTGCAGCACAGAACAACTTTTCGTCGATTCACAGCCGCGCCGACGTATCCCCAATCGTTCCACTGTGAATCCAGAGGCTTCCGAGCCGGTTATCCAGAGGGCGATGTGCATAACGTCACAGCGCACCGACACGTTTTGCTGTGACGCGACGACACGAGCGCAACGTCCCGACTTCGCCGCCCCGACACCAACCGCCAGCCGCCCCGCACACCGGTTCAAAAAATTTTCACGAAGGGGCTTGTGCTGTCTGAAAACCCTCTCTATAATTCGCGGCTTCTTAGGCTCGTAGCTCAGTTGGTTAGAGCACCACCTTGACATGGTGGGGGTCGTTGGTTCGAATCCAATCGAGCCTACCAACGAATAAATGAAGGGGTCTGGCAGCACGCATTGCCTACAGGCAGTCGGCTCGCCAAACATACGAACGCCACGCGGCAACATCGCGTGGCGTTTTTCTTTTTGCGGTCGAAATCACGCATACGCGTGCGCTGCAAGCAGCCAAGCGGGCGCACGAATCGCCCGCCGCGCGCCTTCAATGCAGATGCTTCAGCTTGTCCGGATTGCGCACGACATAGATCGCGACGATCTTCCCGTCGTCGACTTCGAGCGCCGTGGTCTGCAACTCGCCGTCGGCCTCCAGCGTGACGAAGCCCGGCAAGCCGTTGATGAACCCGGCCCGCACGAGCTTCGATGCATGCGTCGCGAACAGCCGCGCGAGAAACGCGTGCACCTTCATCACGCGGTCGAACCCGAACACCGGCTTGCCCGCGGCCGAGCGCTTGCCGCCGCCGTCCGAATGCAGGCTCACGTCCTCGGCGAGCAGCGCACCGAGTGCCCGCATGTCGCCGCTGCGCGACGCCGCGAAGAACGCCTCGGCCAACTCGATTCCGCGCTGCTTCTCGACATGAAAACGCGGCCGCGCGTCGCGCACGTGTGTGCGCGCCCGCGCAGCGAGCTGGCGGCACGCAGCCGGTTCGCGCTGGATCGTCGTCGCTATCTCGTCGAACTCGAGACCGAACACGTCGTGCAACAGAAACGCCGCGCGCTCCAGCGGCGACAGCCGTTCGAGCGCGAGCAGCAGCGGCAGCGTCACGTCCTCCTGCACGTCTTCGTCGACGATCGGCTCGGGCAGCCACGGGCCGATATAGGTCTCGCGCTGATGCCGCGCGGACTTCAGCTGATCGATGCACATGCGCGTCACCATCCGGCGCAGGAACGCCTCGGGCACGCGCACGTCGGCGCGATCGACGTCCATCCAGCGGATGAACGCGTCCTGCACGACATCCTCGGCATCGGCGACGGAGCCGAGCATCCGGTACGCGACGCGGATCAACGTACGACGCAGCGGATCGAAGCTCGTCGCTGCGTCGTCACCGCCCGCGGACGGATCGACGTTCGTCATCAGGCCACCAGGCTCGCGGCGGCAGCCTTCGCTTCGGCCGGATCGACCCACAAGCCGAAGCCGACGGCGAGCCTGTTCCAGCCGTTGATCACGTTGATCATCAGCGTGAGTTTCACCTGTTCCTCCTGGCTGAATTGATCGACCAGCGCCGCATACGCGGCTGCGTGCGCATCGTGGCCTTCCGACAGCCGCGTCAGCGCATCGGTCCAGCCGAGCGCGGCGCGTTCGCGATCGGTGTAGCAGGGTGCCTCGCGCCACGCGGCCAGCAGATTGATGCGCTGCTCGGTCTCGCCTCGCGCGCGCGCCTCGACCGTGTGCATGTTAAGGCAGTTCGCGCACGCGTTGATCTGCGACGCGCGGATCTTGACGAGCTCGATCAGCGTCGGCTCGAGGCTACCGGCAGCGGCGACCGATACGGTCATCCAGCTCTTCATCAGCGCGGGCGCGGCGGCAAACGGATTGAGTTTCGCTGTCATGGTTGCTTCTCCTTTCGGGTGGATTCAGACGACATGACGAGCGACACCTGCCGCGTGTGACATCGACGCGAAAAAAATTTCAACGAACGGAAGCGGCGGGGCGATGCAGCGCGATTGCAAGTCATGCGCGACGAACGCCCGATCCGAAGCGCAGCGCGCCCGGTATCACGCGCATGGAGACGCCGCAGCGTCATCGCAGCTTTCACGCGCTCAGGGCGCTTGTCACCAGATGTCGGCAGAATCGACGCTCGGGCATGCGAATTGCGGGCGCGTTGCGACACATTGCGCTACCCGCATTCGACCGCCCGCCCCCCATCCGAGCTTCGTGGAACCCATGCTTTCATTCCTCTTTCGCTATCGTTTCACCCGAAATCCGATTCGCGACGGTCACATTTCTGGCCCATACTGTTCTGCACGGGCAGACGAAGTGACGCAGAATTTACCGCCCGACGACGCAGCAACGAAGGTCGCACGTCAGCCGCGCGCATCCGAGCGCAACGCTGTCCTTTTCCCGGCAACGCAACGCAGCGAATCGCGACGTGGACGGTAAACCGATGAGCCTCCTTGCATCCCAGCTTCAGCGCCGTTACCAGGAAGTGCGCGCCCATAGCCTCGCGTTGACCGCGACGCTGTCGGCCGAAGACCAGGCCGTGCAGTCGATGCCCGACGCGAGCCCGGTGAAGTGGCACCTCGCGCATACCACCTGGTTCTTCGAAACCGTCGTGCTGATGCGCCGCGTGCCCGGCTACGCGCCGTTCGACGACGCGTTCCAGTTTCTGTTCAACTCGTATTACGAAGCGCTCGGCCCGCGTCATCCGCGGCCGCAGCGCGGGCTGCTCACGCGTCCGTCGCTCGATCGCGTGCATGCGTACCGGCAGCATGTCGACGCAGCGCTGCAGCACGCACTCGACGCTGCGGATCCTGCCTTGCTGGCCGCGATCGCACCGGAGGTCGAGCTCGGCCTGCATCACGAGCAGCAGCATCAGGAGCTGATCGTCACCGACATGCTGCACGCGTTCTCGTGCAACCCGCTCAAGCCGGCGTTCCGGCCGCGCGACGGCGCGCACGCGCAAGCGGCGCTCGCCGCGGGCGACGCCGGCGCGCTGCGCTGGCTGCGTCAGCCGGGCGGCCTCGTCCAGATCGGCCACGACGGCGACGCGTTCTCGTTCGACAACGAGCGCCCGCGCCATACGGCGCTCGTGCAGCCCTGCGAGATCGCGAACCGCCTCGTGACGAATGCCGAATTCGCGGCCTTCATCGCGGATGGCGGCTACACGCGCGCCGAACTCTGGTTGTCCGACGGCTGGGCGACCGTGCAGCGCGAAGGGTGGTGCGCGCCGGCGTACTGGATCGCCGACGATGAGCGCACCGCGAAAACCGTACGCGAATGGCGCGCGTTCGGCCTGCATGGCGTCGAACCGCTCGCGCCCGATGCGCCGGTGTGCCACGTGAGTTTCTACGAGGCGGCCGCGTACGCGGAATGGGCCGGCGCACGCCTGCCGACCGAATTCGAATGGGAAGCCGCGTTCGGCGTGGACGGCGTGCGCGAGATGCTCGGCCACGTGTGGCAGTGGACGCGTTCGTCGTACGAGCCGTATCCGGGCTTTCGGCCGCTGGCCGGCGTCGCGGCCGAATACAACGGCAAGTTCATGGTCGGCCAGCAGGTCCTGCGCGGCAGCAGCATCGCGACGCCGCCGGGCCACGCGCGGCCGACGTACCGCAATTTCTTTCCGCCGGCCGCGCGCTGGCAATTCACGGGAGTGCGACTTGCGCGAGACGTCTGACCTGACGGCCACGAGCGGTGGCCAGCAACCCGCCCGCGAGGCGCGGCCGAGCGCGTTCGAGCGCGACCTGATCGACGGGCTGTCGCGCACGCCGCGCAGCATTCCGCCGAAGTACTTCTACGATGCGGCCGGCTCCGCGCTGTTCGACCGCATTTGCGAGCTGCCGGAGTACTACCCGACGCGCACCGAGCTGGGCATCCTGCGCGACCGCGCGGCCGAGATCGTGCAGCGCGTCGGCCCGCACGCCGACATCGTCGAATTCGGCGCGGGCTCGCTCGAGAAGATTCGCGTGCTGCTCGACGCCTGCGCGAACAACTATGCGAACGCGCCGGCGCGCTACGTGCCGATCGACATCTCGGCCGACTATCTGCACGGCGCCGCCGCGCGCCTGCGCGCCGCGTATCCATGGCTCGACGTCGCGCCGCTCGCCGCGGACTACACGAAGGCCGAGCAGCTGGCCGAGCTGACGAACACGCCGCGGCGACGCATCGGCTTTTTCCCCGGCTCGACGATCGGCAACTTCTCGCCGGAAGAAGCCGATGCGTTCCTGCGCGACGCCGCACGACTGCTGCGCGGCGGCGGCCTGCTGGTCGGCGCCGATCTGGTGAAGGACGAGCGCACGCTGCATCGTGCGTACAACGACGCGCAGGGCGTCACGGCGCAGTTCAACCTCAACCTGCTGGTGCGCGCGAACGCGGAGCTCGGCGCGGATTTCGACATCGACGCCTTCTCGCATTGCGCGTTCTACGATCGCGAGCGGCAGCGCATCGAGATGCATCTCGTCAGCGATGTCGCGCAGACGGTGCACGTGCGCGGCCACGCGTTCCGCTTCGAGGCCGGCGAGCGCGTCCACACGGAGAACTCGCACAAGTTCACGATCGACGGCTTCCACGCGATCGCGCGGCGCGCGGGCTTCGAGCCCGACACCGTGTGGACCGACGCCGACGAGCTGTTCAGCGTGCATTGGCTGCGCAGCGTCGACGATATCCGCGCGTAGCGGCCGGGCACGCCGCACCGGCCGCCTTGCGGCAATAATTTCCGTCTCCGTCGATTCGATGCGCCGTCGCAACGGCGTGTCGAATCGCGCGTCTCCTTGCGCAGCAAGGCTCCGCGGGCGCCGTAATCGCCCGTTACCGGTCTCGCAGACCGGTTTCACCTGTGTCGGCCCGCGCTGCCTAGACTCCGAACCGTAGTCACATCACGCACGACACGTGCAGGGAGTCGCGAAATGAGCAAGAAACTTATTCTCGGTGCAGTTCTCGGTGTAGCGGCGCTCGCAGCGTCGGGCGTCGCGTCGGCGCACGTCGACCTGTCGGTCGGGATCGGCGTGCCGGGCGTCTACGCGGCGCCGGCGCCCGTCTACGTCGCGCCGCCGCCGCCGGTGATGTACGCGCCGGTGGGCTATCGCGACGACGACTGGCGTGCGCGCGCGTGGCGCGAACATGAATGGCGCCGCCGCGAATGGCGAGAACACGAGTGGCGCGAGCGCGGCTGGCGCGACGGCGGCGGCTGGCGCGGCCGCTGGGACTGAGCGCCGCGACACGCACACGACAACATTGATCGCATCGACACGAGGAGCGTGATCGCATGAACCCCATTCGATACATCGGAACGTTGACGGCCGCCGCGGCCGTTGCGCTCGCAACGATCGGCAGCGCGCAGGCTGCCGGCTGCATCAAGGGCGCGGCGGTAGGCGGCGTTGCCGGCCACTACGCCGGGCACCATGCGGTGGTAGGCGCGGTCGGCGGCTGTCTCGTCGGCCGCCATTTGGCGAAGAAGCACGAGCAGGAGCAGGCGGCGCAGCGCAAGGCGGCCGCGGCCGCATCGCAGACGGCGCAGTGAACCACGACGACCGGCGGCGCCGCGACACCGTCGCCGCCGGTCGCTGTCGTTGTCGCACGCCGGTGGGCCGGAAATTGATCGGACGAATGCGTGCACACGCCGCGTTACGATCATTTACAACGTCGCGCCGCGCGAAAACCGCGCGTTCGTAGAATGCAGTTATCCGAACGCGCTTCAGGGAGCAAACGATGAAAACTCAACGATATCTGTCCGTGCTGGCAGCGGCGCTGCTCGCACTCGGGGCCGCCGGCGCACAGGCGGCGGCTGGCGGGAATGGCGGCGGCGGCGGCGGCCATGGCGCAGGCGGCATGGGCGGAAACGCGGGCGGGATGTCCGGCAGCCACATGAGCGGCGACGCGCTGAGCAATTCGAACGGCTTCCGCTCGGGCGACCGCGACAAGGGCCTCGCACGCGCGACCGATCGCTCCGACACGATCGCCGACCGCGCCGGCGTGCAGCCCGGCCACGGTCACGCGCATACGCACGGCCATACCGCGCATGCGACGACGGCGACCTCGACGCATCACGGGCATCGCAACGCGCTCGGCCGCACGCTGTAAGCGTGCCCGTGCGGACGGAACAAGCGCGCTTCGGTGCGCTTTTTTCATGGGCGCGCGCGGCATCGCAGGCCGGTCGTTGCTCGCCGTCTCGACCCTGATTTGCAACCAGCCGTAACGGCGCGTGAGAACGCCTCGGAATACGAACCGCTTTCCCGCGGACGACGGACGGATCGTTCGTATCGAAGGAGGGAAGCGCGTCCCCCCAAATGAAAAAAGGGCGGCTCGCGCCGCCCTTCGCATCAACCCGCGCGGCCGCCCGCCGCCGCACCGGGCTCGAACAGCGCATCGACCTGCGCGACGCGCACGAACCGCGCCGCATCTTCGCCATCGGCCAGCGCGCGGAAATGCGCGGCGCCGCACGCGAGCTTCGCGCGCTCGTGCTCGCTCGGCACGGCGGCGTCGGCGTTCGGCGTATCGACGACGAAATAGAGCCGCTCGCCGCCATCCTGTTCCGCGAGCACGGCCCAGTCCGGGTGATAGCCGCCGAGCGGCGTCGCGATGCGGAACCACGCCGGCAGCCTCGCGTACAGCTTCACGCCGTCGTGCGCTTCGAGCGCATCGGCGAACGCGCGCTCCGCGTCCGTCTCGCACACCACCGCCTCGTGAATCGACTTGCGCGCATCGAGTCGCAGGCTGCGCAGGTAGCCGGTGAGCGCCTCGCTCTCGAACGATTCGAGCGCGTGCACGTGACGATCGCCGAGCTTCCTGTACGAGATCCCCGCAACGAGCGCGAGCCGCTTGCAGCGGTTGATCGCGTCGGCGGCCAGCGCGATGAACTGCTGCGGATTCACGCGGAAGTCGTCGAGCCGGCCGCTGTCGGCGAGGATCGTCGCGAGCGAGCGGCGCGTGAGCTGCGTGCGGTCCTGCAGCTCGGTGAGCAGGTCCGGCAACGGCAGTTCGCCTTCGTCGAGCAGCACCGTGCCGGCGCCCGCCACCTCGATCGCCTCGATGCCGGCCTTGCCGATGTCGATCTCGGCCTTGCGCCATTGCAGCCGCGCCCGCGCGATGTCGGGCGCGTCGCGCAGCGCCGTCGTGCAGTCGCGCACCAGCTTCGCGTTGTCGAAGTCCACGCTGTACACGGTGCGATGGCGAATGCGTTCCCACAGCGCGCGGAACGCGTCGCCGAAGATCACGGCCTTGCCGGACGCATCGCGGCGCAGCGCGATCGCGCGCCGCTCGTCCGCGTTGCGCACCGCGAAGCGGCCCGACAGCTTGCGAAGCGTCGCGACGATCGGCGCGCGCAGCGTCTCGAATGCGTCGGGCAGCACGAGCGCGCTGCGGCGCAGCGCGTCCTTCAGGCGGTCGAGCACCTTGCCCTGCGCGTCGACGTAGCCTTGCTCGTGCAGATGCGTCCACAGCATGCGCGACAGCTCGATGCCGAGCGCATGCGCGGGGCCGTCGCCTTCCTGCACCGGCAGCGCCGCGAACTGGTGTTGCTCGACGATCCCGAAGCGGATGCCGGTGTCGGCCTCGATTTCCTTCTGCAGGTTCTCCGCGAACGACTCGTAGCGCTCGGTCGCGATCACGGTGAGCGTGTTCACGCCGGGGTCGCGCACGCGCTCGCCGTCCTGGTCGACCGCGAGGCGCAGCCCGCGGCCGAGCGTCTGACGGCGCTCGCGTTCGGTCTGGATGTCGCGCAGCGTGCAGATCTGGAACACGTTCGGGTTGTCCCAGCCTTCCTTCAGCGCCGAGTGCGAGAAGATGAACTTCAGCGGCGTGTCGAACGACAGCAGCGCTTCCTTCTCGCGCATGATGAGCCCGTACGCGCGCTCGGCGTTCTCGCGCGCGGCGGCGCTGCTCTCGCTCGTGTCGGTCCAGCCGCCCTTGCGGTCGATCGAGAAGTAGCCGTTGTGCGCGCGCTCGACCTCGCGGGCGATGTCGACGCCGTCGAACAGCGCGCGATAGGCCGGAACCCGCGCGGCGCGCGCATATTCCTCTTCGAAGATCAGCGCGTAGTCGCCTTTGACGGGCGTGCCGTTCTCGTCGTAGCGGCGATAGCGCTCGACCGAGTCCACGAAGAACAGCGACAGCACCTTCACGCCGCGCTCGGCGAGGCGCAGCTCCTTGTCGAGATGCTCGCGGATCGTGCGGCGGATCATCTCGCGCTGCACCGCGAGCGTGTCGATGTCGCCGAACGCCTCGCCGAGCGACAGGAACGCGTCGCCTTCCGGATGGCGCAGCTCGACGTATTCGGCGCCCTTGACCGCATGCACTTCGCCGATGCGCAGCCCGGCGTACAGCGCGCGTTTGGTCAGCCGTTCGAGATCGTCGCCGTCGGTCGCGGACACGATCTGCCGCTTCACGCCGGCCGCGGTCGCCACGTCGAGCTCGATGCGCGCACTGATCGCGCCGCGCCGGTTCGACACGCCGACGAGCCGCACGTACGGCTTGTTGTGCGCGTCCTCGACGATCGCCGACGCGATCTCGATCTGCTTGACGAGCTTGCGCTCGTAAGCGTCGACCGCGTCGAGCCGATACACCATGTGATGCCGGTCGACGTGGGTGGCCGAATAGCGCAGCGTGCAGAGCGGCGCCATCGCGGCGAGCGCCTCGCGCCCGCGCCCTTCGAGGCCGCCGTCGACGCTCTGCGGCTCGTCGACGATCACGATCGGCCGCGTCGCGCGGATCAGGTCGATCGGCTTCTCGCCGCCGGTCTTCTCGCTGTCCTTGTAGAGGTTGTTGATTTCCTTCTTGTTGATCGCGGCGACGGTCATCACCATGATCTGGATCGCCGCGCTCGCCGCGAAGTGGCGCACCTGGCCGAGCTTCGCCGAGTCGTACAGGAAGTAGTCGTACGGCACGCCCGCGTACAGCGCGCGGAAATGGTCCTCGGTGATCGACAGCGTCTTGTGCACGCCTTCCTTGATCGCGATCGACGGCACCACGATCACGAACTTCGTGAAGCCGTAGCGGCGGTTCAGCTCGAAGATCGTGCGCAGGTACACGTAGGTCTTGCCTGTGCCGGTTTCCATCTCGACGGTGAAGTCGCGCGAGCCGGGCTGGCCGGACGGCGGCAGCCCCCCGCGCAGCTGCACGTCGGCGAGGTTGCGCGCGAGCGCGTCGTCGGTCAGCGACAGCCGGTTGCCGACGCCTTGCTCCGACACCGCGAAGCCGAGCGAGCCCTGCGCGGCGGCCGTCGTGCCGGGCGCGGCGTTCGCGAGCACGCTGAAGTCGCCGCGATACGATTCCTGGCCGCGAAACAGGTCGCAGACGGCGTCGATCGCGTCGCGCTGGTAGTCGAGATCCGCTTCGAAATGCAGCCGCATCAGAGGCTCCGCACGCGCTTCACGCCGTGCTGCTCGAGCAGCGCGGCGAGATTGAGCTTCGCGACGTCGTCGACGAAGCCGCTGTCGCGGAACAGGCACGTGACGTCGCGCGTCGCGCCGGTCGCATCGAGCAGCTCGACGATGCCGTCGGCGAGCGGCCCCGCGTCGTCGCGCGACATGCGCGCGTCGAAGCACGCGACGATCGCACGGCCGATCAGGTGCACCGTCTTGCCGGCCACCTGGTGATGCTCGACCGGCGTGCACAGATCGAGGCCGAGCTTGAGCGTGAGCTCGGCGAGCAGGTCGTCTTCGCTGCGGCCGGTCTTCACGTGCTCGACCGACGCGAACAGCGCATGGTCGAAGTCGTCGCGGCGCGGATCCCACTCGATCACGTTGGTGGTGTCGAGGCGATACACGCGAAAGCCGAGGTCGCCATAGCTTTCCGGATAGTCGCGCGCGACCTGCTGCGCGGCGCGGCGCAGCCGCTCCTTGGTGACTTCGGCGAGCGTCGCCGGCTTCTTCAGCTTCGCGCAGAAATCGGCGGCCGCCTGCTGCGCCTTGTCGCGACGGTCGAGCGCTTCGGGCAGCTGCACGAGGATGTAGCGGCGTGCGCCGCCGTCGGTCGCGTTCACCTGCATCACCGCGTGGCCGGTCGAGCCGGAGCCGGCGAAGCAGTCGAGCACGATGTCGTCGCCGCGCGTGCACCAGCCGATCACGGCCGCCGCGAAATCGACCGGCTTCGGCTGGTCGAACGGGATGCCGAGCGCCTTCAGCAGCGCGTCGTCGGAGCCGGCGAACGGCAGCACCGACGGCACGTTCTCGTACATGTTCTCGTCGAGGTAGTAGATCCGCTGCGGCTGGGTGGTCTCGTCGGGGCCGAATTCGATCTGGCCGCGCTCGATCAGCGCCTGCATCGTCGCGGGCGGATTGCGCCAGCCGCGCGCCGGCATCGCGCACGGCTTGCCGGTGACCGGGTGGATCAGCGGCGTGAAGTACTCGTCCGGCGCCTTCTTCTTGTTCGGCCACGCCATCGACACGAGCCGGTACACGCGCCCGTCGGCGGACAGCCGGTCGTACATCACCTCGCCGCCGGACAGGTTGGTCTGCGCCTTCATCCACGCGCGGTACGCCTTCTGCGCGTCCTTCGCGTTGCCGCTGCGGTACACGGCGTCGTGCGCGGCGTCGAGCATGCGCTGCGCGTTGCGCTTCGGGCGCTTCAGCGGCGCCTGTTCGAGCAGCGTCTCGGCGTTGCGCGCGAACAGCACCAGCGACTCGTGCTGGTACGCGATGCCGCGCGCGTCGCCCTTCGGATTGCGCTTGTCCCACACGGCCACGCCGAGCTCGTTCTCCTCGCCGAAGATCTCGCGCAGCATCAGCACGAGCGCATGCACCTCGTGCTCGTCGATGTGCACGGCGATCAGCCCTTCGTCGGACAGCAGCGCGTGCGCGAGCTTCAGCCGCGGATACATCATGTTCAGCCAGTCGGTGTGGAACCGGCCGTTCGCCTCGGTGTTGGTGCTGCGCTTCACGCCGGCGTCGGTCTGGCCCGTCATCGCGAGGTAATGGCGGATGCTGTCGCTGAAGTCGTCCGCGTAGACGAAATCGCTGCCGGTGTTGTACGGCGGGTCGATGTAGACGAGCTTCACCTTGCCCGCGTAGCTCTTGTGCAGCAGCTTCATCACGTCGAGGTTGTCGCCCTCGATCACGAGATGGCGCGTGTCGTCCCACGCGACGCTGTCGTCGGGGCACGGGCGCAGCGTGCCGGTCGACGGCGTGAGCGCGGCTTGGCGCGCGCCGCGCTTGCCGTGCCAGTGGAAGCCGTAGCGCTCGTCGGCGGCGCCGACGGTGTGCTCGCCGACCAGCGCCTTGAGCACGTCGACGTCCACCGACGCGCCGTGCGGGCCTTCGGTCACGAGTTCGGGGAACAGCGCCTTCAGGCGCGCGACGTTGTCGGCGGTGAAATCCGTCGACATCGCCAGCGGGCTCGCCGCATCGAGTTTCTGCATCGTCTTTTCCATCGGAGCCCGGCCGCGTGCGCCAGGACATCGGGCGCAGTCGCGGCACCGGCGGCAAGGGCCGCCCGGGCAAACCCGAAACGCTAGCGAGTCGGTCGGCGCAGGTCAAGCACCGATGTGAGGCGAGCGTGCGCGCATCGGCCGGGAAACGCCCGTCGGGCGGCCCGCGAGGCGCGTCGGGGCGGGCCTCGCGGCCGGCGCACGACGCGCGGGTCGCGGCAGATGCGGTGCTGCGGCAGCGACGGCAGAAAAAAGGGGCACGGTCGGCGCGAGGGCGTCGCCGTGCCCGCCGCGCGTATCGGGCGCGCGCGATACGGGGCCGGGCGGCCCCGGTCCGGTCAGAAGCGCGTGCGAATCCCCGACGTCAGCTCGAGCTGGTTCTTCGCGCCGAACGTCGACGCCACCGTGTAGCCGCCATGCAGCTTCATGTAGTCGCCGGCGAGGTACACCTCGGTGCGCTTGCTCAGGTGGTAGAACACCGACCCGTAGAGCGTCTCCTTGAAGCCGTTGCCGACGCCGCTGGTCAGGCTGAACGCGCCGAGGTTGGCGTTCGGCACGAAGCCGTCGGCGTTGTATGCGGCGTTCTTCACGCGCATCTGCTGGTAGCCGAGCTCGTAGTCGAGCGGGCCGCGCGGCGCGATCTTCATCGACACCGTCCAGGAATCGTCGTGGCGCTGGCCGAGCGAGCCCTGGTCGTCGTTGTAGCGGAAGTAGCCGGCGTTCAGGCGCACGATGCTGAACGCGTAGTTGCCGCCGACCGAGAACGTCTGGTTGGTGAAGCCGCCGTGGTTCACGTGGTTGTAGAAGCCGGACACCGCGAACGGTCCGCCGTTGTAGCCGAGCGCGACCTGGTACGCGGAGCCGGTCGCGAATGCGGTCGAGTTGCTGAACTGGTAGCCGGCGCTCGCGAAGATGCCGTTGCCGAACACCTTTTTCCACGCGACGCCGTTGTTGTAGCGCGTGCCGGTCGGGCCGGCCGCGTAGAAGATCATCTGCTTGAAGTTGTTCGAGTTGGTCCAGCCGCCTTCCTCGGTCGTCAGCTTCGCGGCGCCGTACGCGTCGCCGTAGATCGCCGAGGCGTCGCGTGCGATCGTGTTCTGGAAGCCGGCCGTCAGCTTGCCGAGGCGCGGATCCTCGACGCCGACCCACGCGTCGCGGTCGAACAGCTGGCCGTCGTCTTCCATCTGGCCGTTGGCGACCACGTATTCGCTCTCGAGGCGAAAGATGATCCTGGTGCCGCCGCCGATGTCTTCCGCGCCGCGCAGGCCCCAGCGGCTGCCGCTGAACCACGGCTCGCCTTCGTTGCCCATGCCGATCACGTGATTGCCGTTCGCATCGGCGTGGGTCCGGTAGGTCGGAAAGCTCAGGTCCATCAGCCCGTACAGCTGCACGCTCGACTGCGCGTGCGCGTGGGTGCCGGCGCAGAGGCCTGTCGCCGCGATGGAAAGGGCAAGGGTGGTTCGTTTCAAGATCGTCTCCTCCGGGCTGCCGCATTGAAGTCAATTCGTTGGCGGTACGAAACGTACGCCGCATGGTGACGGCCGCATGGGGCCGACGCGTAGCATCGTAGAAGGTGCAATCCTTCACGCCGCTTTCCCGCGGCAAGCATCTGCGTCGGTGAAAACACCGAAGCCGCGACGAAGGCAGGTCGCGCACGCGAGCGGCAGCGGGCCGCGCAATGCATCGCCGGGACGGTTGTGAATTTCCGTACTACGAATTGTCGCGCGAGGCGCGCGAGGCGCGCGAGGCGCGTGAGAGAGCGGGCGTCAGTGCTGCGCGGGTTTCGCGCGCAGGATATAGCCGAGGCCGCGCAGCGTGATGATCTCGGCCGTGCTGCCCGCGAGATGCTTGCGCAGTCGGTGGATGTAGATGTCGATCGCATCGGCGCTCGGCTCGTCGTCGAGCGCGAACACGCTGTCTATCAGCCGCGCCTTCGACACCGTCTTGCTCTGCTGCAGCATCAGCGTTTCGAGAATCGCATGCTCGCGGCGCCGCAGCGCGAGCAGCGCGTCGCCGCAGCGAAACTCGCGCGTGCCGAACGCGTAGACGAGGTCGCCGCACACGAGCTGCGCGGTGCCGACGCCGGCCTGTCGCCGGATCAGCGCGCGAATGCGCGCGACCAGCTCGCGCGATTCGAACGGCTTGACCACGTAGTCGTCGGCGCCCGCGCCGAAGCAGTCGACCTTGTCGTCGACCGAGCCGTGCGCGGTCAGCATCAGCACCGGCACGTTGTCGTTGCGGCGCCGCAGCCGCGCGAGCACTTCCTTGCCGCTGATGCCGGGCAGCCGCATGTCGAGCAGCACCGCGTCGTAGCGCTCCGTCTTCAGCACCGTGTCGGCGCGCTCGCCGTCGCCGACGCAGTCGACCGCGAAGTCCTCGCCGCGCAGCAGGTTCACGATCCAGTGCGCGAGTTCGGCATTGTCTTCGACCAGCAGCAGTTTCATGGCGATTCGTATCTTCAGTCGTAAGCGGGCAGCCGCACGGTCACGACGATACCGCGATTGCCCGGGCCCGGCGCGAGCACGGCGCTGCCGCCGTGCGCCTGCGCGATCTCGCGCACGATCGCGAGGCCGAGGCCGGAGCCCTCGGTATCGGCCGACACGCGGTAGAACCGCTTGAACACGTGCGGCCGCGCCTCGGCCGGAATGCCGGGGCCGTCGTCGATCACGTCGAGCACGACCGCGCGGCCGTCGCGGCGCGCGGCGACCGTCACGCAGCCGCCCGGCTGCGTGTAGCGCACCGCGTTGTCGACGAGGTTCGACACCAGCGCGCTCAGCAGGCTGTCGCTGCCGGCGACGTCGAGCCGCTCGCCGAGATCCGCGCCGAGGTCGATCGCGCGCCGCTGCGCGAGCACGATCGCTTCCTCCAGCACGCTCGACACGACGGCCGCGAGATCGACGCGCTGCGTGAGCAGCGTCGACGGCGTGGCTTCCGCATGCGCGAGCAGCAGCAGCTTGTCGGTCACGTCGGCCATCTTGCGGCTGCTGCGCTGCATGCTGTCGAGCACCGCCGCCAGCTCGCGGTCGCCATGATCGCGCCGCCGCGCGTACTGGATCTGCGTGTCGAGCACGGCGATCGGCGTGCGCAGCTGGTGCGCGGCGTCGGCGATGAAGCGCCGCTGCGTCGCCGTGTGCGTGTTGAGCCGCGCGATGCACTGGTTGATCGCATCGACGATCGGTCGCAGCTCGTGCTGCAGCCGCTCCGGGCGGATCGGCTCCAGCTCCATCGGCCCGCGGTCGGCGACGTCGTCCTTCAGCTTCATCAGCGGCCGCAGCTCCAGCGTGAGGCCGAGATAGACGAGCACGATCGCGAGCACCAGCATCAGCGACAGGCGCAGCAGCTGCGGCCGCCAGATCGTCGCGACCATCGCGTCGTACGAGCGCGCCGTCTTCGCGACGACGACCGTGACCGTCTCGACGCGTCCCTCGTCGTACAGCTGGCGATCGTATGCGACGGCGCGCAGCGGCACATGCTCGAGCGTCGTGTCGTACAGCGTCGGCTCGGCGCGGTGCCGCGCCGGTGCGTCGAGCGCCGGGTTGCCCGCGAGCAGCCGGCCGTGGCCGTCGCTCACCTTGTAGAACACCGAGTCGCGCGACGGCGACTCGAAGATCTCCAGCGCGGCCGGCGGCACGTCGGCGACCGGCAGCCCGTTACGCCATTCGACGTCCTCGCCGATCGTGCGCGCCGATGCGATCAGCGCGCTGTCCTGCACGAGCGCGGCCGTGCGCCGCGCGGTGTCGTACGACATCGCGCCGGCGATCAGCACGAAGGCCGCGAGCGGCAGCAGCAACCACCACAGCAGCCGCCCGCGCAGGCTGTGCGCCATGGCGTCTCCTCAACGCCGAACCGCGCAGGGGCGGCCGGCGCGGTTCGTGCGGTTCGCGCGGTTCGTGGATGCGGTCGGCCGGGCGCGGCTCAGAACGCGGCGGGACGCCATTTCAGCAGGCGCTTCTCGATCCGCGTCAGCAGGTAGTCGGCGGCCAGCGCGACCACGGCCAGCACGATCATCGCCGCGAACACGCCGCTCGCGTTGAACGCGCCCTGCGCGGTGGAGATCAGCAGCCCGATGCCCTGCTTGGAGCCGAGGAATTCGCCGACCACCGCACCGACCAGCGCGAAGCCGAAGCTCACGTGCAGGCTCGCGAGAATCCAGCTCAGCGCGGACGGAATCACGACCGACGTGGTGATCTGCCGGCGCGACGCGCCGAGGATCTGCGCGTTCGCGATCAGGTAGCGGTCCGCTTCGCGCACGCCCTGGAACGCGTTGCCGAACACGACGAAGAACACCATCACGACGGCCAGCGCGATCTTCGACGCGATCCCGAGGCCGAGCGCGATCACGAACACCGAGCCGAGCACCACGCGCGGAATCGAGTTCGCGATCTGGATGTACAGGCCGAACACGTCGGCCATCAGCTTGTTGCGGCCGAGCACGATGCCGCAGATCACGCCGGCGACCGAGCCGATCACGAAGCCGATCGCGGTTTCCTCCAGCGTGACCCACACCTGCGTGAGCAGCGGGCCTTGCGACGTGCCGTTGACGAACCAGTCCTGGATCTGCTCGAAGATCAGCGACGGCATCGAGAAGAAGAACGGATCGATCCACTTCAGGCGCGCGGCGAGCTCCCAGCCGCCGAGCACGACGACGAGCACGGCGATGCGCAGCGCGACGATCAGATTGCGCCGGCGGCGCAGCCGGCGTTGCGCGGCGCGCTCGTCGTCCTCGAGCGTGGTCGCCGGCAGGGCGGTGGGGGGAAGCGTCATGTCGGTCATGCTCCTGTCCTTGGCGGTGGGTCGCGTGCGCGGGCGGCGCAGGCGTCAGCCGATCTGCACTTCTTCGCGCAGGTCGTGCCAGATGTCCTTCGAAATCTCGATGAAGCGCGCGTCGTAGCGCACCTCCGACGTGACGCGCGGGCGCGGCAGGTCGATCTCGTACACGCGCTTGAGCGTCGCAGGGCGCGCGGTGAGCACGAACACGCGGTCGGCGAGCGCGATCGCCTCCTCGAGATCATGCGTGACGAACACGACCGAGCCCTTGTTCGCCGACCACAGCTGCAGCAGCTCGTCCTGCATCAGCGTGCGCGTCTGCATGTCGAGCGCGGAGAACGGCTCGTCCATCAGCAGGATTTCCGGCTGGTTGATGAAGGTCTGCGCGAGCGCGACGCGCTTGCGCATCCCGCCCGACAGCTGGTGCGGGTAGTGCTTCGCGAACTTGTCGAGGCCGACCTTGCGGATCCATTCGTCGGCCTGCGCGTAGGCGACGTCCTTCGAGCGGCCGCGAAACAGCGGGCCGGCCGCGACGTTGTCGATCACGTTGCGCCACGGAAACACCGCGTCGGCCTGGAACACGAAGCCGATCCGCGGGTCGATCCCGTCGACCGGCCGGCCCATCACGCGCACCTCGCCCGACGCCGGTTTCAGCAGCCCGGTGATCAGGTTCAGCGTGGTCGACTTGCCGCAGCCGGTCGGCCCGACGATCGCGATGAACTCGCCGCGCGCGACGCTCATGCTGAATTCGCGCAGCGCGACGGTCGCGCGGCCTTCCGGCGAAATGAAGCGGCACGACACGTTGCGAAACTCGATCGCCGGTGTGCTCGGGGAAACTGCCTGGTTCATCGCATTCGTCCTGCGGGTGAAGAGGGCGCCGCAGCGGCGGCGCCGGGCCGGTCAGCCGGGCCTGCGGTGCGCGCACGGCGGCAGCCGGCCGCCGGCGCGGGCACCGCGCGCGTTCATGGCGCGTTCATGGCGCGCTCATTGCGCACTCATTTGGCATTCACGAAGTCGTTGGTGTAGGTGCGCGCCAGATCGATGTGCTTGCCCTTCACCGACGGGTTGAACGCCGACAGCACCTTCAGCACGGTCGCCGGGCCGTCGGCCGGCATCTTCGCGTCGGCCGTGTACATCGGCAGCGACGCCTTCAGCGCAGCCACGTACAGCGCCTTGTCCTTCTGGTAATCGGCCGGCATCTTCGCGGCGATCTCCTCGGCGCTGTGCGTGTGGATGAACTGCATCGTCTTCGCGAACGCGTGCGCGAGCTTGGTCGCTTCCGCCTTGTGCGAATCGGCCCACGCGGACTGCACGTACAGGCTCGCGGCCGGGTAGGTGCCGCCGAGCGCGGCGCGCGTGCCTTCGACGGTGCGCATGTCGACCAGCACCTTCGCGTCGCCCATCTTCTCGAGCGCGGACACCGTCGGCTCGGTCGTCATCCCGGCGTCGATGCGGCCCTGCTTGATCGCGGCGATGAAGCTCGCATCGGCCCCGACCGGCAGCATCGTGTACTGCGTCGACGGCACGCCGCGCTGCAGCGCGAGATATTGCGTGAGGAAGCTGGTCGACGAGCCGAGGCCCGTCACGCCGAGCGTCTTGCCCTTGGCGTCGGCCATCGTCCTGAAGGTCGGCGCGGCCTTGGTCGACACCATCTCGACCTCGCCGGGCACCTGGCCGAACACGGCGATCGCCTTCACTTCCTTGCCCTTGCTCTGCAGGTCGACCGTATGATCGTAGAAGCCGACGACGCCCTGCACGGCGCCCGCCAGCAGCTCGTTCTCGGCATCGACGCCGGCCGGCTGCGACAGCAGCTCGACGTCGAGCCCTTCGGCCTTGAAGTAGCCGAGTTCCTGCGTGAGCCGCGCGGGCAGATAGATGAGCTTGGCGATCCCGCCGACCATGATCGTGATCTTGCCGCCGTCGTCGGCGAGCGCGGGGTGAGCGGCGAGCGCGCAGCTCAGGCTGGCTGCAACGGCGAGGGTGCGCAGGATGGGTCGCATCGGGTCGTCTCCTTCGTTGTATTCGTATGGCGCGATGCGTGGCGCATCGTCACGACGAGTATAGGGACGCGAAGCCTTCCGCAACCTTTCGCGACACGGCGATTCGGTTAGGGGTTTTCCAGCAAATGGGGCGGGCGCGGCCGCGTCAGCGCCAGCCCTGCAGCACGCGGCCGATCCCGTCGAGGCCCATGTCGAACAGGTGCGACACGAACGGCACGAGGTTCGGGATCATCAGTTGCACGAGCAACAGCCCGACCAGCATCGTGACCGGGAAGCCGATCTGGAAGATGCCGATCTGCGGCGCCGCGCGGTTCAGGATGCCGAGCGCGAGGTTGGCGATCAGGAGCGCGGCGACGACCGGCAGCGCGAGCAGCAGCCCCATCTGGAACACGGTCACGCCGAACGCGGCGAGCGTATGCCAGCCGGGCGCATGCAGCAGCTCGGCCGACACCGGCAGCGTCTGGAACGACGCGGCCAGCGCCGCGACCACCTGCAGATGGCCGTCCACCGCGAGGAACGCGAGCATCGCGACCGCATTCAGGAAGCGGCCCATCACCGGCGTCGCGCCGTTCGAATGCGGATCGAAGAAGGTCGCGAAGCCGAGCCCCATCGACAGCCCGATGAAGTCGCCGGCCGCCTCGACGGCCGCGAACACGAGGTGCATCGTGAAGCCCATCGACACGCCGATCAGGAACTGCGTGACGATGATCCAGATGCCCTGCGCGGAGAACACAGTCACGCCGGGCATCGCGCCGAGCGTGGGCGCGACGACCAGCGCCATGAACGCCGCGAGGCCGATCTTCACGCGCATGGGCACCGCCCCGTGGCCGACCAGGGGCGCCGTCGCGACGAGCGCGAGCATCCGCACGAACGGCCACAGGAAGGCGGTCAGCCAGCCGTTGAGCTGCGCGTAGGTAACCGAGAACATCGCGGGGAAGCGGGGCCGCGCGGGCCGCTCAGCCGGCGCCGAGCGTCGCGACTTGCAGCAGCGTCTGCCGCAGGTAGTCGAGCATCGTCGTCAGCATCCACGGGCCGGCGATCACGAGCGTCGCCGCGACCGCGAGCAGCTTCGGGATGAACGACAGCGTCGATTCGTTGATCTGCGTCGCGGCCTGGAACAGGCTCACGACGAGACCGACCGCGAGCGCGACCAGCAGCAGCGGGGCGGCCAGCAGCAGGCCGACCATCATGGCGTGGTGCGCCAGCGTCATCACCTGTTCGGGTGTCATCGCGTCTTCCTCCGCTTACGTGAAGCTCTGCGCGAGCGAGCCGATCAGCAGCTGCCAGCCGTCGACCAGCACGAACAGCATCAGCTTGAACGGCAGCGACACGGTGGACGGCGACACCATCATCATCCCCATCGACATCAGCACGCTCGCGACCACCAGGTCGATGATCAGGAACGGAATGAAGATCGTGAAGCCGATCTGGAAGCCCGTCTTCAGCTCGCTCGTGACGAACGCCGGCACCAGCAGCGACAGCGGCACGTCCTCCGGCCCCTGCATCGGCGCGGCCTTCGAGATCTTCGCGAACAGCGCGAGATCGGTCTCGCGGGTCTGCTTCAGCATGAAGCCCTTGAACGGCGCGACGCCGCGCTGCACGGCCTGCTCCATCGGCAGCGAGCCGTCGGAGAACGGCTTGTAGCCGTCGTTGTAGGCCTTGTCGAGCACCGGCGACATCACGAAGAAGGTGAGGAACATCGCGAGGCCGAGCAGCACCTGGTTCGGCGGCGTCGTCGCGGTGCCGAGCGCCTGACGCAGCAGCGACAGCACGATGATGATGCGCGTGAAGCTCGTCATCATCAGCAGCATCGCCGGCAGGAACGACAGCATCGTGAGCAGCAGCATCGTCTGCACGCTCAGCGAATAGGTGGTGCCGCCGTTCGGGCCCGGGCTCGTGTTGAACGCGGGCAGGCCGGCCGCCTGCGCGCACGCGAGCGCGGGGAAGAGGCCGAGGATCAGCACGGGCGCGAAGCGCGCCGCGTGACGCAGGAAGTCGTGTTTCATCGGAATGCGGGTACGGATGGGTGACGCGGCGCCATGTCAGCGCTCCTTGCCGCGCCCGAAGCGCTTCGCGGCTTCGCCGGCGAGCGCGTCGCGAAACCGCGCGCCGAACGAGCCGGACGCGTTCGCGTCGGCGGCGCCGGCGCCGGGCGACGTCGACACGACGGCCGCGTCGGGCGCCGAGCCGGCCGGCAGCGTATGCAGCAGGCGCACGTTGCCCGGCGCGACGCCGAGCACGAGCCAGGTGTCGCCGATCTCGACGATCGTCGCGCTTTCCTTCGCGCCGAGCCCGACGCTCGACACGACCTTCAGCGGGCCGCCGCGCCGCGCGGGCTGGAACCCGAAGCGGCGCGCGAGCCACGCGCAGCCGAACACCAGGCCGATCACGACCGCGAGCCCGACCAGCGTCTGCAGCACCGCGCCGACGCCGAGCGACGGCGCGGCCGAGCCGACCATCACGCTCGACGCGATCGAACCGGCGTGGTTCACCGCGTTCATGTCGGCCGCGCCGGCGCCGCTGCTCGCGAGCGCCGCCGCCCCGGCCAGGAGGGCCGGGAGGGTGGCGACGGCGAAGCGGTGGGCGCGGCGGGCGGCCTTCACGACGTTCACCGATTCAGCTTCCGGATGCGTTCGGCCGGCGTGATGATGTCGGTCAGCCGGATGCCGAACTTGTCGTTGACCACCACGACCTCGCCCTGCGCGAGCAGGCAGCCGTTCACGAGCACGTCCATCGGTTCGCCGGCGAGGCCGTCGAGCTCGACGACCGAACCCTGCGCGAGCTGCAGCAGGTTGCGGATCGCGATCTTGGTGCGGCCCAGCTCCACGGTCATCTTGACCGGGATGTCGAGAATCATCTCGATGTCGTTGTGCGTCGAACTCGCCGCGGCCTTCGACAGCGGCTGGAACACGCCGGCGCCGGTCGCGCCGGCCACCACCGGCTGCTCGTTCTGCTCGGCGAGCGCGGCGGCCCAGTCGTCGAGGCCCTGTTCTTCGTCCGCGGCAGGCGCTGCCGCCGGCGCGGCCGGGGCCGGGGTCGCCGCTGCGGCCGATTCCGCGAGCGCCGCGTCGGCGAGGGCCTGCGCGTCGAGTTCGGGCGTCGTCGTGTTCAGCTCACTCATATCCACCTTCCTTCATCGTGTCGCCCGCGCTGATCATCTTCTGCACGCGCAACGCATATTGACCATTGAAAATGCCGTAGCCGCATTCCATCACCGGCACGCCGTCGACCTTGGCGGTGATCGTGTCGTCGATCTCCAGCGGCAGCACGTCGCCTGCGCGCAGGTTCAGGATCTTCTCGAAGGTCGCCGGGATTTCCGCGAGATCCGCGGTCAGCTCGACCTCGGCCGACTGCACCTGCTGCGACAGCACGCGCACCCAGCGGCGGTCGACTTCGAGCGCCTCGCCCTGGATCGGCGACGACAGCACGTCGCGGATCGGCTCCACCATCGAATACGGCATGCAGATGTGCAGCGTGCCGCCGGTCGGCCCGAACTCGATCGAGAACTGCGTGACGATCACGATCTCGTTCGGCGTCGCGACGTTCGCGAACTGCGTGTGCATCTCCGAGCGCACGAATTCGAACTGCAGCGGCCGCACGCTCTTCCACGCGGTCGTGTAGTGCTCGAACACGAGGTTCAGCAGCTTGCCGATGATCCGCTGCTCGGTGGCCGTGAAGTCGCGGCCCTCGACGCGCGTGTGAAAGCGCCCGTCGCCGCCGAACAGGTTGTCGACGACGAAGAACACGAGGTTCGGATCGAACACGAACAGCGACGTGCCGCGCAGCGGCTTCACGTGCACCAGGTTCAGGTTCGTCGGAATCGGCAGGTTGCGGGTGAACTCGCTGTACTTCTGCACCTTCACCTGGCTCACGGAGATTTCCGCCGTGCGCCGCATGAAGTTGAAGATGCCGATCCGCAACAGACGCGCGAAGCGGTCGTTGATGATCTCGAGGCCGGGCATCCGGCCGCGGACGATCCGCTCCTGCGTCGCGATGTTGTAGGGGCGAACGCCCGACGTGTCGCGCTGCTCGTCGATCGAGTCGGTTTCGCCGGTGACGCCCTTGAGGAGGGCATCGACCTCCTCCTGGGACATGAACTCCTGGTGGCCCATGCGCGCTCCTTTTGCGGCCGCGTTACTGGACGACGAATTCGGTGAACAGCACGGCGTCCACCTTCGCGCGCTGGTTACCCGGCTGCGTCGGTTGCTCGACCAGCTCGCGCAGCTGCTTCGCGAGCAGTTGCTTGCCGTCCGGCGTCGCGAGCTCCTCGGGATGCTTGTTCGACAGCGCGAGCAGGATCCGGCTGCGGATCTCCGGCATGCGCGCGGTCAGCTCCTCCTGCGCCTTCGGGTCGGTCAGCTTCAGCGACAGCCCGACGCGCAGATAGTGCTGGATGCCGTCGTCCGACTGCAGGTTGACGGTCAGCGGGTCGAGCGGGAAGAACACGGGCGCCGCGAGCGGCGGCGGTTCGGCCGGCGCGCTCGAATGGCCGACGCCCGCCTTGCTCAGGAACACGTACATGCCGCCGGCTGCGGCGGCGGCCGCGCCCAGCGCGATGACGGCGATCAGCGCGATGCGCTTGAACTTGCCGGACGAAGCCGGCTTGTCGGCAGGCGGGTTTGCAGTCGTGGAGGCCATGTGAATGCGTGCGTGGTGTCTCGTAGCATGCATTGTTCGGCATCCGGGCCGAAGCCGATGGG
>NZ_PQMX01000075.1:0-27841 GCF_004368385.1 Burkholderia sp. B10
CGCTTCACGCATCGCGCACCCCGCGCCGCGCCGTGCGCCAAACACCCGCACGAAGCATCGCTGCCGCCAGCCAGCCGCGCCGGGCTTCTCGTTGCTTCCGCCACTTCCCTCCCCGCGCCACCGCCCACCCCACCGCGCCGCCGCCCCAGCACGCATTCCGTCGCGAACGCACCCGTTTGTCGCGCAATTCGCCGCGTTCCGGCGCCTTTACCCACGCCGCGCGCGCTTTGACGGTATCCTATTCGCCAGCCGCGCCGGCCCGGCCTCGCCGGGCCGCGCCGCATTCCGACACCGCGCAAAAATCACAAGTCACGTGGGAGAACCTATGCACGTCAAGCTGTTCGCCGCGGCGGCACTGGCCGCCGCCGTCGCCGCTCCGGGCGTCGCCGCCGCCAAGCCGCTCACCGTTTGCACCGAGTCGAGCCCCGACGGCTTCGACGTCGTGCAGTACAACTCGCTCGTCACCACCAACGCGTCGGCCGACGTGATCTTCAATACGCTCGTGTCGTACGACGAAGCGACCAAAAAGGTCGTCCCCGCGCTCGCCGACAAATGGGAAGCGAGCGCCGACGGCCTCACCTACACGTTCCATCTGCGCCCGAACGTCGCGTTCCAGACCACGGACTACTTCAAGCCTGGCCGCCCGCTGAACGCCGACGACGTCGTCTTCACGTTCGCGCGGATGCTCGACGATTCGAACCCGTGGCACAAGGTGGCCGGCGCGAGCGGCTTCCCGCACGCGCAGTCGATGGGCCTCGCGAAGCTCGTGAAGTCGGTCTCGAAAGTCGACGACAGCACCGTGAAGTTCGTGCTGAACGAGCCGAACGCGACGTTCGTGCCGATCCTGACGATGGGCTTCGCGTCGATCTACTCGGCCGAATACGCGGACCAGCTGCTGAAGGCCGGCAAGCAGGCCGACCTGAACGCGAAGCCGATCGGCACCGGCCCGTTCGTGCTGAAGAGCTATACGAAGGACGCGCTGATCCGCTACGACGTGAACCCGAGCTACTGGGGCGCGAAGCCGAAGGTCGACCGGCTGATCTACGCGATCACGCCCGACGCGTCGGTGCGCATGCAGAAGGTGAAGGCCGGCGAATGCCAGATCGCGCTGTCGCCGAAGCCGCAGGACGTGCTCGCCGCGAAGGGCGAAAGCGCGCTGAAGGTCGTGCAGACGCCCGCGTTCATGACCGCGTTCGTCGCGCTGAACACGCAGAAAAGGCCGCTCGACAACGACAAGGTGCGCGAGGCGCTGAACCTCGCCTTCGATCGCGCGACCTATCTGAAGGTCGTGTTCGACAACACGGCGACGGCCGCGAACAACCCGTATCCGCCGAACACGTGGAGCTACGCGAAGGACCTCGCGCCGTATCCGTACGATCCGGCGAAGGCGAAGCAACTGCTCGCGCAGGCCGGCTTCCCGAACGGCTTCACGACGACGATCTGGACGCGCCCGACCGGCAGCGTGCTGAACCCGAACCCGAAGGCCGGCGCCGAGCTGCTGCAGGCCGACCTCGCGAAGATCGGCGTGAAGGCCGACGTGAAGGTGATCGAATGGGGCGAGCTGATCAAGCAGGCGAAGCTCGGCCAGCACGACATGCTGTTCATGGGCTGGGCCGGCGACAACGGCGATCCGGACAATTACCTGACGCCGCTGTTCAGCTGCAACGCGGTGAAGTCGGGCATCAACTTCGCGCGTTTCTGCGACGCGCAGCTCGACAAGCTGATCGCCGACGGCAAGGCGACCGCCGATCAGGCCAAGCGCGCGAAGCTGTACGAAGCGGCGCAGAAGATCATCCACGACCAGGCGCTGTGGATTCCGCTCGGCTACCCGACTGCGGCCGCGCTCACGCGCGCGAACGTGAGCGGCTATCGCGTGAGCCCGTTCGGCCGTCAGAACTTCACGACGGTGTCCGTGCAGTAGGCGTGTGCGGCGCACGTGCATGCCTCGCATGCACGGCGCGTCTCATCTCACCGCCAGCGGCACCCGCCGCTGGCCGCCAAGAGTCGGATGCGCGTTGCGGCACCGCACGCACGCGCAGTTAGTTGCTGCTGCTCGACAAGCTGACCACACGCCTCGATCTCGAATCGGCGCGCGCGATCGAAGCCGCGCTGGCCGGCATTCCCGACCCAATCGAGGCCGCGACGCACGACGCGTGCGTTCGCCGTCTCGCCCGCCCCAACCACACCACGCAACGACAGCGCGCCGGCCTGCGCCGCGCCGCGCCGCCGCGTAACGACGCCACCACGCCCTCAGCGCACGCCGCGGAACCGCAGCATGCCGTCGTCGCCCTGCTCGCGCACGAGCTCGCCGGCAAGCCACAGCAGGTTCAGGTGCGCGAGCGCCTCGCCGAGCGCGAACGTCATCTGATGGATGTCGAGCTCGCGGCGGCGGAACATGATCGGCACGATGTCGGCCGCGCTCGCCGGGCGTTCGGCACACTCGGCACGCACTTCGTCGAGACGCGCGTCGTGGTGCGCGCGCAGTTGCGCGATGCGCGTGCGCACGCCGCGGAACGGCTTGCCGTGCGACGGCAGCACGAGCGTGTCGGGCGCCATCGTCTCGTAGCGGCCGAGCGATTCCAGATACAGCGCAAGCGGGTTCGCTTCCGGCTCGAGATCGAACACCGACACGTTGGTCGAGATGCGCGGCAGCACCATGTCGCCGGAAATCAGCACGCCGTCCGCTTCGCTGTGGAGCGCGCAATGTTCAGGCGAATGCCCGTAGCCGGTGACGACGCGCCAGGTGCGCGCGCCGATCGTCACCGCGTCGCCGTCGCGCAGGCGCCGGTAGCGCGGCGGCACGGCCGGCACGAGGTCCGAGTAGTAGCTGCGGCGGCTGCGCAGCTTGTCGAGCGCGACCGGATCGGTGAGGCCATGACGCGCGAAATGCTCGGCCGCCGCCGCGCCGCCCGCGTTCGAGCCGTTGCCGGCCGCCATCAGGCAGCCGAACATGTATTCGCCGAGCGTCATCCACAGCCGCACGTTCCAGCGGCCGCGCTCGCCGCCTTCGCAGAGCCAGTTGGCGAGACCGAAGTGATCGGGGTGGCAATGCGTGACCAGCACGCGCAGCACCGGCAGCCCGTCGAGCTGCGTGTCGAAGATGTGTTCCCAGTGCGTGCGGATCGCGTCCGACGCGATCCCGCAGTCGACGATCGTCCAGCCGGCCTGCCCGTCGATCTCGTCGCGCAGCAGCCACAGGTTGATGTGGTCGAGCGAAAACGGCAGCGGCATGCGCAGCCAGCGCACGCCCGGCGCGACCTCGAACGTGTCGCCCGCGGCGGGCAGCGTGTCGGCGAACGGATAGTCGAGTTGGTGTTCCAGTGCGTTCATCGGTGGGGTGTCTCGTCGTTATCGGTACACACGCGGCGCACCTGCGGTGCGAAAGGCGTGTAATGGTGGGCAATGGCGTGCCAATGCGCGGCGATCCGGGCGCGGGCGGCCCGAGCCCGAGCCCGCACCCGGCGGACGACGCGCGCGCCGCTGCGCTTATCGCGTCGATTCTAGCGCCGCCGCGCGATGCGGGCCGTGCGGCGCGCGTTCGCCGCGCGAAAAAAGTTCGTGCCAGAATCGGTTCCGTACCCGCATCTTTGCGCGAAGATGCACCGAACCGCCTGCAACGGCGCACAACGCGCGTTGTGACGGCCGTCGGCGCGGCGTCGCGGAAATCATTGAAACGCCGACTTGGGCGCTAGAATGGCGAGTGCTTACGGTCCCTCTACGGTCCCTCTCGAACGAGCCTGCACGCATGAATCACTTCCCCAAACTGCTGTCGTCGCAGATCGGTTTCGACATCGCGCAGACGATGCTCGAATACTTCGACCGCCACTACCGGATCTTTCGGGAAGCCGCCGTCGAAGCGAAGACGCTGTACGAGCGCGGCGACTGGCACGGGCTGCAGCGCCTCGCACGCGAGCGGATCACGTCGTACGACGAGCGCGTGAAGGAATGCGTCGAGCTGCTCGAGGACGAATACGACGCCGAGAACATCGACGACGAAGTGTGGCAGCAGATCAAGCTGCACTACATCGGGCTGCTCACGTCGCATCGCCAGCCCGAGTGCGCCGAAACCTTCTTCAATTCGGTCTGCTGCAAGATCCTGCACCGTTCGTATTTCAACAACGACTTCATCTTCGTGCGGCCGGCGATCTCGACCGAATACCTGGAGAACGACGAGCCGGCCGCGAAGCCGACCTATCGCGCGTACTATCCGGGCACCGACGGGCTCGCGGCCACGCTCGAGCGCATCGTCACGAACTTCCAGCTCGAGCCGCCGTTCGAGGACCTCACGCGCGACATCGGCTGCGTGATGCAGGCGATCGACGACGAGTTCGGCCAGTTCGATGCGGCGCCCAATTTCCAGATTCACGTGCTGTCGTCGCTGTTCTTCCGCAACAAGAGCGCGTACATCATCGGCCGCATCATCAACGCCGATCGCGTGCTGCCGTTCGCGATGCCGATCCGCCACGTGCGCGCCGGCGTGCTCGCGGTCGATACGGTGCTGCTGCGCCGCGAGCTGCTGCAGGTGATCTTCAGCTTCTCGCACTCGTACTTCCTGGTCGACATGGGCGTGCCGTCCGCGTACGTGGACTTCCTCTGCACCATCATGCCCGGCAAGCCGAAGGCCGAGATCTACACGTCGGTGGGCCTGCAGAAGCAGGGCAAGAACCTGTTCTACCGCGATCTGCTGCACCATCTGTCGCATTCGAGCGACCGCTTCATCATCGCGCCCGGCATCAAGGGCCTCGTGATGCTGGTGTTCACGCTGCCGTCGTTCCCGTACGTGTTCAAGATCATCAAGGATCACTTCCCGCCGCCGAAGGAAACCACGCGCGCGCAGATCATGGAGAAGTACCAGCTCGTGAAGCGCCACGACCGGCTCGGCCGGATGGCCGACACGCTCGAATATTCGAGCGTCGCGCTGCCGCTGTCGCGGCTCGACCATGCGCTCGTGCGCGAGCTCGAGAAGGAAGTGCCGTCGCTGCTCGAATACGAGGACGACAACCTCGTGATCGAGCATCTGTACATCGAGCGGCGGATGACGCCGCTGAACCTGTACCTGCAGAACGGCAGCGACGCGGACATCGAGCACGGCGTGAAGGAGTACGGCAACGCGGTGAAGGAGCTGATGAAGGCCAACATCTTCCCCGGCGACATGCTGTACAAGAACTTCGGCGTCACGCGCCACGGCCGCGTGGTGTTCTACGACTACGACGAGATCGAATACCTGACCGACTGCAACGTGCGGCGCGTGCCGCCGCCGCGCAACGAGGAAGACGAACTGTCGGGCGAACCGTGGTATACCGTCGGCCCGCACGACATCTTTCCGGAAACCTACGGTCCGTTCCTGCTCGGCGACCCGCGCGTGCGCACCGTGTTCATGAAGCACCACGCGGACTTTTTCGACCCGGCGCTGTGGCAAGCGAGCAAGGACAAGCTGTTGCAGGGCGAATTGCCCGATTTTTACCCGTACGACACGTCGCTGCGCTTTTGCGTGCGCTATGCCGCCCGCTTCGACGCGACGCCGGACCACGACGACGGCGCCGGCGCCGCGCAGCGCGCCGCCTGACGCACGGGCGACGCAGCTCGCCCGCGCGCGCCGTCGCCCCGACTTCCGCCAATGGAATCCACATCGATGAACACCCAGGACAATCCGCTTTCGCATCTCTTCGCCAACAACGACGCGTGGGTCAAGCGCCAGCTCGCCGAGGATCCCGAATTCTTCACGCGGCTGGCCGACCAGCAGGCACCCGAATATCTGTGGATCGGCTGCTCGGATTCGCGCGTGCCGGCCAACCAGATCATCGGCCTGCCGCCCGGCGAAGTGTTCGTGCATCGGAACATCGCGAACGTCGTCGTACACAGCGACCTGAACTGCCTGTCGGTGATCCAGTTCGCGGTCGACATCCTGCGCGTGAAGCACATCATGGTGGTCGGCCATTACGGCTGCTCCGGCGTGAACGCCGCGCTGCACAACCGCCGCGTCGGCCTCGCCGACAACTGGCTGCATCACGTGCAGGACGTGCGCGAGCGCCACGCGGCGCTGCTCGACGAATGGCCGGTGGGCGAAGCGCGCTATCGCCGGCTGATCGAGCTGAACGCGATCGAGCAGGTCGTCAACGTGTGCCGCGCGACGATCGTCAACGACGCGTGGGCGCGCGGCCAGTCGCTCACCGTGCACGCGCTCGTGTACGGCGTGCACGACGGCCGGATGCGCAACCTCGGGATGTCCGTATCGCGGTTCGACGCGCTCGAGGCGACCTACCGGCGCTGCGTCGCGGCGCTCACCGCCCGCGGCCAGCATGCGCCGGACAACGACATGGTCGCCGCGGACGCCGCGCATCTCGAACACGTCGCGCAGGCGGTCGCCGACACGCTCAAGCCGTGCGACGACGCGCAGTAATCGTAACGGGCGCGACGCGCACCGCATCGACCCGACACACGGCGCTGCCGCGACGGCGGCGCAAACCAAAGGAGCGGCGAACATGAAAACCGTACTGATCGTCGGCGCATCGCGCGGCCTCGGGCGCGAATTCGTCCGGCAATACCGGCGCGACGGCTGGAACGTGATCGCGACCGCGCGCGACGACGCGTCGCTCGCGGCGCTGCGGGCCTCAGGCGCCCAGGCGCATGCGCTCGACATCGCGCAGCCCGAGCAGATCGCGGCGCTCGGCTGGAAGCTCGACGGCGAGCGGCTCGACGCGGCCGTTCTGGTGTCGGGCGTCTACGGGCCGCGCACCGAAGGCGTCGAGACGATCGGCAACGAGGACTTCGACGCGGTGATGCACACCAACGTGCGCGGGCCGATGCAGCTGCTGCCGATCGTGCTGCCGCTCGTCGAGGACGCGCGCGGCGTGCTGGCCGTGGTGTCGAGCCGGATGGGGAGTATCGCCGACGCGACCGGCACGACCGGCTGGCTGTACCGCGCGAGCAAGGCGGCGCTGAACGACGTGCTGCGCATCGCGTCGCTGCAGACGCGCCACGCTGCGTGTATCTCGCTGCATCCCGGCTGGGTGCGCACCGACATGGGCGGCGCAGAAGCCGCGATCGATCCGGAAACGAGCGTGACCGGCATGCGCCGCGTGATCGCCGAGGCCGGCGCGGACGTATCGCGCGCCAACGGCCGTTTCCTCCAGTACGACGGCGTCGAGCTCAGCTGGTAAGCCGAGGTCGCAACCCGACGTCGTCAATTCACGATTCTCATGATTTCGAACCGACCCGATGCGTGCCCGTGCGGCGGCGCATCGCCGGCCCCGGCCGGCAAAACCGCGGCGCCGCGCTATGCGGCATGCTGCGGCCGCTTCATCGACGGCGGCGAAGCCGCGCCGAGCGCGCTGGAGTTGATGCGCTCGCGCTATAGCGCCTATGTGCTCGGCGCGACCGACTACCTGCGCGCGACCTGGGACGCGCGCACCTGCCCGGCCGATCTCGACGCCGATCCGGCCGCGCCCGACGCGCCGCGCTGGCTCGGCCTTGCGATCAAGCGCCACACGCCCGTCGACGCGAGCCACGCGCAGGTCGAGTTCGTCGCGCGCTACAAGGTCGGCGGCCGTGCGTACCGGCTGCACGAAACCAGCCGGTTCGAGCGCGACGAGCGCGGTTTCTGGCGCTATGTCGACGGCGAAGTAAGCGAACGCTGACAAATAGTTGCTGTGTCAGACGCCGGGTAATTCCCGCATTGCACAACCCGAATTTGTCGGGCTAGGATGGCTGTCAGATCGGTCATGTTGCATGGCAGGGCTTACGAATGGCGTTCAGCAAAGCATTGGTGGGATGGATGGCGGCCAGCGTGCTGTCGGCCGCTCAGGCCGGTACGCTGTCGACCGTCAACGTCGGTACGAACGCCGGTGCGACCGGCGGCTCGCTCGCACGCGCCGAGCGCTTCGATTACGGCACTTCGGGTCTCCCGCAGGTCGCCGCCAACCTCAACGAACAGATCATCAGCATTCCGGCCGATGCGTCGGGCTCGGTGATGCTCGAAGCCACGCTGTTCAAGCCGAACGGCCCCGGCCCGTTCCCGCTCGTCGTCTTCAATCACGGCAAGAACACCGGCGATCTGCATCAGCAGCCGCGCAGCCGGCCGCTCGCGTTCGCCCGTGAATTCGTGCGCCGCGGCTATGCGGTGATCGCACCGAACCGCCAGGGCTTCGCCGGTTCGGGCGGCACCTACCGGCAGGAAGGCTGCAACGTCGGCAAGAACGGCCTCGCGCAAGCGGCCGACGTCGACGCCACCGTGCGCTACATGTCGCATCAGCCGTACGTCGATGCGTCGCGCATCGTCGTCGCGGGCACGTCGCACGGCGGGCTCGTGTCGGTCGCGTACGGCACCGAAGCGGCGCCGGGCGTGCGCGGCATCATCAATTTCTCCGGCGGGCTGCGCCAGGATCTCTGCGACGGCTGGCAGCGCAACCTCGTCGACGCGTTCGGCCAGTACGGCGCGCATACGAGCGTGCGCTCGCTGTGGCTGTACGGCGACAACGACTCCGTGTGGACGCCCGGGCTCGTCGCGCAGATGCACGACGCGTACGTGTCGCACGGCACGCAGGCGCAATTCGTCGATTACGGCCGCTACAAGGACGATGCCCACCGGCTGATCGTCGATCGCGACGGCGTGCCCGTGTGGTGGCCGGCCGTGCATGCGTTCCTCGCGGAGCTGAACCTGCCGACCTCGGTGCGCTACGCGGTCGCGAACCCGCACGAGCCGAAGGCGACCGGCTACGCGTCGATCGATTCGGTCGATGCGGTGCCGTTCCTCGACGAAGCGGGCCGCGAAGGCTATCGGCACTTCCTGAACCAGCATCCGAGCCGCGCGTTCGCGGTGTCGTCGGAAGGCGCGTGGTCGTGGGCCGAAGGCGGCGACGATCCGATGGCGCTCGCGCTCGACAACTGCTCGAAGCAAAGCGCCGGCGCATGCCGGCTGTACGCGGTGAACGATCGCGTCGTGTGGAGCGGCAACACGACGCAAACCGCCGACACCGGCGACGCTGAAACCACCACCGACACGCGCGCACTGGCTTCGCGCTGATATTGCGGGGCGCGACGCCCCGCACTTTCTCCGCCCTCCCCCGCTCCGCTTTCTCGCCGGCCTGATCCGCCGGCTGCCGCTCAGCCGCGCGGCGCCACACCACGCCCGTTTCTCCTTCCAACCCCGATTCTTCCGGCTCGCTCGCGCCGCTTTCCCACGATTTTTTTCTGTTGGGTGGGCTCACTCGAACGTCGTCATCTGCGGTCATTTCGGAGCATCTGGCGCGTACCGTTGCGAGCGCCCCCGATCTGCGCCGAACTCCCGTCCCGTAAGGCTTTGCGGCGTTTGTAACCGGTAGTGCAACGGGCCGCGGAACACGCTAATCTCAGCGCGTTTTCCGTCAGTCGCCGCGCGGCATCCGGTTCGATGCCCGCCGCCGTTTGTCTCCCGGAGTTGCCTTGAGTACGCCAGCCACCGACGACTGGGTCGCGCGCAGCCTGCGCGCGGTCTGGCACCCCTGCACCCAGATGAAACACCACGAGCGCCTGCCGCTCGTCCCCGTCGCGCGCGGCGCCGGCGTATGGCTGTACGACCGCGACGGCCGCCGCTACTTCGACGCGATCAGCTCGTGGTGGGTGAACCTGTTCGGCCATGCGAATCCGCACATCAACGCCGCGCTGAAGGACCAGCTCGACACGCTCGAGCACGCGATGCTCGCCGGCTGCACGCACGAGCCGGCGATCGAACTCGCCGAGCGGCTGCATGCGCTCACCGCGCGCACGCTCGGCCACGCGTTCTTCGCGTCGGACGGCGCATCGGCCGTCGAGATCGCGCTGAAGATGAGCTTCCACGCGTGGCGCAATCGCGGCCAGGGGGACAAGCGCGAATTCGTGTGCGTCGCCAACAGCTATCACGGCGAGACGATCGGCGCGCTCGGCGTGACCGACGTCGCGCTGTTCAAGGATGCGTACGACCCGCTGATCCGCAACGCGCACGTGGTCGCCTCGCCCGATGCGCGCGGCGCGCAGCCGGGCGAGACGGCCGCCGACGTCGCGCAGCGCGCGCTCGGCGACGTACGCCGCCTGTTCGCCGAACGCGCCGGGCAGATCGCCGCGCTGATCGTCGAGCCGCTCGTGCAGTGCGCGGCCGGCATGGCGATGCACGATCCGTCGTACGTGCGCGGGCTGCGCGCGCTGTGCGACGAGTTCGGCGTGCATCTGATCGCCGACGAGATCGCGGTCGGTTGCGGCCGCACCGGCACCTTCTTCGCGTGCGAGCAGGCCGGCGTATGGCCCGATTTCCTGTGCCTGTCGAAAGGGATCAGCGGCGGCTATCTGCCGTTGTCGCTGGTGCTCACGCGCGACGACGTGTACACGGCGTTCTACGACGACGACACGACGCGCGGCTTCCTGCATTCGCATTCGTACACCGGCAACCCGCTCGCGTGCCGCGCGGCGGTCGCCACGCTCGAGCTGTTCGCGCGCGACGACGTGCTCGCCGCCAACGCGCGCAAGTCGGCCGCGCTGCGCGCCGCGCTCGCGCCGCTCGACGCGCATCCGCAGGTGCGCCACCTGCGCGAGCGCGGCACGCTGTTCGCGTTCGACGTCGCGCTCGACGGCGACGCGGCGCGCGGCTTCTCGCGCCGCTTCTTCGAGCGCGCGCTCGAGCGCGAACTGCTGCTGCGCCCGATCGGCACGACCGTGTACCTGATGCCGCCGTACGTGATGACCGACGACGACATCGCGTGGCTCGCGCAACGCACGCGCGACTCGCTCGACGCCACGCTCGCGGAGGCCGCACGATGAAGCCGGTCTCGCCACCCATCGCCACGCCGCTGCTCGACACGCTGCAGCGCGGCCTCGCCGAGCTCGACGCACAGGGCCTGCGCCGTGTGCGCCGCACCGCCGACACCGCCTGCGACGCGCACATGCGCGTCGACGGCCGCGACATCGTCGGCTTCGCGAGCAACGATTACCTCGGCCTCGCCGCCCATCCGGCGCTCGTCGCCGCGTTCGCCGAAGGCGCGCAGCGCTACGGGTCGGGCAGCGGCGGCTCGCATCTGCTCGGCGGCCATTCGCGCGCGCACGCGCGCCTCGAGGACGAACTCGCCGGCTTCGCGGGCGGCTTCTCCGACGCGCCGCGCGCGCTGTACTTCAGCACCGGCTACATGGCCAACCTCGCCGCGATGACGGCGCTCACCGGCAAGCAGGCGACGATCTTCTCCGACGCGCTGAACCACGCGTCGCTGATCGACGGCATCCGGCTGTCGCGCGCGAACGTGCAGATCTATCCGCACGCCGACATGCACGCGCTCGGCGCGCTGCTCGATGCGTCGGATGCGCCGACGAAGCTGATCGTCAGCGACACCGTGTTCAGCATGGACGGCGACCTCGCGCCGCTCGCCGAACTCGTCGCGCTGGCCGAACGCCACGGCGCATGGCTCGTCGTCGACGACGCGCACGGCTTCGGCGTGCTCGGCCCGCAAGGCCGCGGTGCGCTCGCGGCCGCCGCGCTGCGCTCGCCGAACCTCGTCTACGTCGGCACGCTCGGCAAGGCCGCGGGCGTCGCCGGCGCGTTCGTCGTCGCGCACGAGACCGTGATCGAATGGATGATCCAGCGCGCGCGCAGCTACATCTTCACGACGGCCGCGCCGCCGGCGGTCGCGCACGCGGTGTCGGCGAGCCTGAAGGTGATCGGCGGCGACGAAGGCGACGCGCGCCGCGCGCATCTCGCCGCGCTGATCGAACGCACGCGCGCGCTGCTACGCGCGACGCGCTGGCAGCCGGTCGATTCGCACACGGCCGTGCAGCCGCTCGTGATCGGCAGCAACGACGCGACGCTCGCGGCGATGCGCGCGCTCGACGCCCGCGGGCTGTGGGTGCCGGCGATCCGCCCGCCGACGGTGCCGGCCGGCACGTCGCGGCTGCGCATCTCGCTGTCGGCCGCCCATTCGTTCGACGATCTCGCGCGGCTCGAAGCCGCGCTGATCGCAGCCAGCGAGGCGAGCGCATGAGCACCGCACTGTCCGTTTTCGTCACCGGCACCGACACCGAGATCGGCAAGACCTTCGTATCGGCCGCGATGCTGCACGGCTTCGCGCGGCACGGACTGCGCGCGGCCGCGCTGAAGCCGGTCGCCGCCGGCGCGTACGAGCGCGACGGCATCTGGCGCAATGAGGACGCCGACCAGCTCGACGCCGCCGCGAACGTCGCGCTGCCGCCCGAGCTGCGCACGCCGTTCCTGCTGAAGGCGCCGGCCGCGCCGCACATCGTCGCCGCGCACGAAGGCGTGACGCTCGACATCGACACGATCGTCGCGAGCCATCGCGAAGCGCTGACGCGCGCGGACGTCGTCGTCGTCGAAGGCGTCGGCGGCTTTCGCGTGCCGCTCAACGACACGCAGGACACGGCCGATCTCGCGGTCGCGCTCGGCTTGCCGGTCGTGCTCGTCGTCGGCATCCGGCTCGGCTGCATCAGCCATGCGCTGCTGACGGCCGACGCGATCCGCCAGCGCGGCCTCACGCTCGCCGGCTGGGTCGCGAACCACGTCGATCCGGCGATGTCGTACGCCGACGAAAACGTCGCGACGATTCGCGACTGGCTCGCCCGCGAGCATCGCGCGCCGCTGCTCGGCCGCGTGGCGCACCTGCGGCCCGCCGCCCCCGAATCCGCCGCGGCGATGCTCGACATCGCCGCGCTCGTCGACACGCTGCGCCGCGCGCAGCATTGACGCCCCCATCCCCACGTTCCCGCATCCAGCACAGGAAAACCACCATGACCCAAGCCCAGACCGCCGCCGTGCAACCCGACGCGATCCCCGTCGCGGCACCGACGCCGCAGCGCTGGCGCGTCGCCGACGTCGTCGCGCTGTTCGAGCTGCCGTTCAACGACCTGATGTTCCGCGCGCAGCAGGTGCATCGCGAGCATTTCGATGCGAACGCGGTGCAGCTGTCGACGCTGCTGTCGATCAAGACGGGCGGCTGCGAGGAGGATTGCGGCTATTGCTCGCAGTCGTCGCACCACGACACGGGGCTGAAGGCCGAGAAGCTGATGGACGTCGACGCGGTGCTCGAGGCCGCGCGCGCGGCGAAGGCGAGCGGCGCGAGCCGCTTCTGCATGGGCGCCGCATGGCGCAATCCGAAAGAACGCCACATGCCGGCGCTGACCGAGATGGTGCGCGGCGTGAAGGAGCTCGGCCTCGAGACCTGCATGACGCTCGGCATGCTCGAGGACGAGCAGGCGCAGCAGCTCGCGCACGCAGGCCTCGACTACTACAACCACAACCTCGACACGTCGCCGGAGTTCTACGGCCAGGTGATCTCGACGCGCACGTACCAGGACCGTCTCGACACGCTCGACCGCGTGCGCGACGCGGGCATCAACGTGTGCTGCGGCGGCATCATCGGGATGGGCGAGTCGCGCCGCGAGCGCGCGGGGCTGATTTCGCAGCTCGCGAACCTGAATCCGTATCCGGATTCGGTGCCGATCAACAACCTCGTCGCGATCGAAGGCACGCCGCTCGAAGGCACCGCGCCGCTCGATCCGTTCGAGTTCGTGCGCACGATCGCGGTCGCGCGCATCACGATGCCGAAGGCCGTCGTGCGCCTGTCGGCCGGCCGCGAGCAGCTCGACGACGGGCTGCAGGCACTGTGCTTCCTCGCGGGCGCGAACTCGATGTTCTACGGCGACCAGCTGCTGACGACGAGCAACCCGCAATCGCAGAAGGATCGCGCGCTGTTCGAGCGGCTCGGCATGCGCGCGAGCGACGCGGACGCGATGTCCGCCGACGCGTAAGCGTCAGTGCGCTCGCCCGCCGCGCACGAAACGGCGGGCGGATCTGCGCGGCTTCCGGCGCTCCCACGCGCCGGGGCAGCGGCTGTTCGGCGATCTCGCGGGCTTGCCTGAACGAAGCGCGCAAACGACGCTGCCGCGTAAACGACAAAACCCCATGCTCCGAAAAACATGGGGTTTGTCAGCGTTCCGAGCCGGGACATCCGCCGGCTTTTTCTCTCCGCAACGCCGGCGCGCAACGCCGGCGACCGCCTCACACGTGCGCCGCCGCGCCGTCGAGCGCGGCGCGCACGCGCGCGACCTGCTCCGCGTCGACGGGCGCGAGCACTTCGCCTCGGGGCCGCACGCCCGAGCCGAAATGCACCGCCCGCACGCCGGTGGCGCGCACGAAATCGCCGACCGCATCGACCGTCAGCCCCGAGCCGGCCAGCACCGTGCACGTCGTGCCGGCCGCCTGCCGCACCAGCCGCGTGATCGTCGCGACCGCGTCGAGCACCGACGGATGGCCGCCCGAAGTCAGCACCGACGTGACGGCCGGCACGCGCAGCAGCGCGTCGAACGCGGCGTTCAGATCGCGGGCGACGTCGAAGGCGCGGTGGAACGTGAGCGCGCGCCCGTCGGCGGCGGCCGCGATCCGCGCGAGCGCGTCGACATCGACGTCGCCGTGCGCATCGAGCGCGCCGAACACGACGCCGTGCGCGCCGGCCGCGACGGCCGCGCGCACGTCGCGCTCGATCACGCGCAGGTCGTCGGCGTCGTAGACGAACGAGCGGCTGTGCGGGCGCACGATCACGTTGACCGGAATCGGCACCGCGGCGACGACGGCCTCGATCAGGCCCACGCTCGGCGTGAGCCCGCCTTCGCTGATCGCGGTCACGAGCTCGAGGCGGTCGGCACCCGCGCGCGCGGCGGCCCGCGCGTCGCCGACGGTCGTCGCGATGACTTCGAGAAGGACGGAGGAAGCGGCAGTTCGGTTCATCGGCAGGCTCGCGAATCGTCTGGACAATTCGCGCATCCTAGCCGAGCGGCGCGACGCGCGCCAGCATCCGGCCCGCGCCGCCCGTCGGTGCGCTACGGCCCGTTCATGCGAAAAACGGGCTTGCTCCCCTGTTTGGAAAGACTCGTTCGCGGGGCCGGCCCTACGCGCCGTCGGCCGTGTCGTCGCGCCAGTCGATATCGCCGCACAGCACGTGCAGCGCATCGCCGATGCGCACGGCCACCGACAAGGTCACGCACGGCTGCGCCTCGCTGATCGACAGATACGGGCGCGTCAGCTGCACGCGCCCCGGCTCGGCGATCGCGGTGCGGAAATACGGCCGGCGCAGCCAGTTCGCGCCCTGCGCATCGGCCAGCGGCGAGAACCGCGCCTCGGCGAGCGCGCGGTCCGCGCGCAGCACGACGTTGCGGCCGGACTGACGGCCGCGCGCGTCGAGCAGGAAGCAGCGCGCGGCGTCGTCGAGCGCGAGAAAGTTCCAGCACACCTCGTCGAGCGCTTCGCCGGCCGCGAGCCGCTCGGCCGCGCGTTCGAATGCGCGCAGGTACGGCGCGAGCCGCTGCGCATCGCGCCGCTCGCGCGCTTCGGATTGCTGCCGGAAGCGCTCGGTCAGCTCGCCGATGCAGCCGGTCGCCGCGGCGCTGTCGGGCAAGCCGGGCGCCGGGCGGCCGAAGTAATAGCCCTGCACGAAATCGGCCTCGCACGACAGCGCGATCTGCGCGTCGTGCTCGGTCTCGATCCCCTCGACGAGCACCAGCTTGCCGGCCTCGTGCAACAGCGTGACGAGCCCGTGCAGGATCGCGGTGAGCCCCGTGCGATGCGCGGCGTGCGACAGCATGATGCGGTCGAGCTTCACGATGTCCGGGTTCAGTTGCCAGATCCGCTCGATGTTCGAGTGGCCGGCGCCGAAATCGTCGAGCGCGATCAGGAAGCCCTGCGCGCGAAACTCGCGCACGGCGTCGGCGAGCCGCTCGACGTCTTCCGCGCGCTGTTCGAGCACTTCGAGCACGACGCGGCGCGGCGGCATGCCGAGCCGCTTCAGGTTGGCGAGCAGCGCGGCGGCCTGGAACGGGTCGGTCAGCACGCCCGGATGCACGTTGAGAAACAGCCATTCGCGCTCCGCGCCGAGCAGCGCGAAATTCTCGAGATGCAGCGCCTGCGCGAGCCGGTCGAGCTGCAGCAGCTCGCCCTGGCGCGCGGCCTGGCCGAACACGTCGAGCGGCGACACCGCACGGTCGAGCGGATCGTGCGCGCGCAGCAGCGCCTCGTAGCCCACCGCGCGCTGGTGCGACAGGCTGAAGATCGGCTGAAACACGGTCGTGAGCGTCAGCTCGTGGTGCTGGGTCGCCAGTCGTTCGAAGCCGGAGCTCATCTCCCGCTCGAAACGATACGGCGACGCGGCAGCCGGACGCTCCTGCTGCACGATGGTCATGGCTGCCTCCTGCCGATGCGGCCGAACGTGGTGGGTGAACGGGGCGGCGCGCGCAATGTCATGGTGAATTCCTCGGTGCTCCGGTCGTTGCCGGACGGTACGCAAGCATCAAGCAAGCTCCGTGCAAGCGCTGAACACATATGCCGCACGCGCCTGCGCGCCCGCCGCACCAGCCTGGCGCAGCCGTGCTGCACCGTTTGCGTGCGCGCGCACCGGCGCACTCGAGCGCAGCGCGCACGTCGTCACGCTACACTGCGTACGGTCGTTCCATTCTCCTCGTGCCGTATCGATGGAAATCGTCTTCACCGTCCTCATTCTGCTGCTCACGGTCGCGCTGTCGGGCGCGCTCACGCGTGTGCTGCCGTTGCGGCTGCCGCTGCCGCTGATGCAGATCGCGTTCGGCGCGATGCTCGCGTGGCCCAGGCTGAACCTGCACGTCACGTTCGATCCCGAGATCTTCATGCTGCTGTTCATTCCGCCGCTGCTGTTCGCCGACGGCTGGCGGATCCCGAAGCGCGAACTGTACATGCAGCGCCGCGCGATCCTGATGCTCGCGTTCGGGCTCGTGTTCATGACGGTACTCGCCGTCGGGTATTTCGCGCACTGGCTGATACCCGAGTTGCCGCTGCCGATCGCGTTCGCGCTCGCGGCCGTGCTGTCGCCGACCGATGCGGTGGCGCTGTCCGGCATCGCCGGCAAGGGCCGCATTCCGCCGCAGCTGATGCACATCCTCGAAGGCGAGGCGCTGATGAACGACGCGTCGGGCCTCGTCGCGCTGAAGTTCGCGATCGCCGCCGCGCTCACCGGCATGTTCTCGCTGCGCGACGCGTCGATCACGTTCGTGATCGTCGCGGCCGGCGGGCTCGCCACCGGCGCGGGCGTCGCGTGGCTGTTCAGCGCGCTGTCGACGCGCTTTCTCAACGCCGAGCAGGAAGGCGATCCGGCCCCCGGCATCGTGATGACGCTGCTGGTGCCGTTCGCCGCCTACCTGTTCGCCGAGCATCTCGAGCTGTCGGGCGTGCTCGCGGCCGTGTCGGCCGGGATGATGATGAATTACACGAGCTTCTCGCGCAAAAGCACCGTCGCGTCGCGCGTGCGCGCGGAGAGCACGTGGGCGATGATCGAGTTCGTGTTCAACGGCATGGTGTTCATCATGCTCGGGCTGCAGCTGCCGCACATCATCGGCAGCGCGCTGGTCGACGCGCACCACACGAGCGATGCGCTCGTCGGCCGGATGATCTTCAACGTCTGCGCGATGATGGTCGCGCTGTATGCGATCCGCTTCCTGTGGGTGTGGCTGCTGCGCTGGATCGCGAGCCGCCGCGCCGCGCGCCAGGGCCTGCCCGGCACGATGGCCGGCGTGCGCACGATCGCGGTGATGACGGTCGGCGGCGTGCGCGGCGCGGTCACGCTCGCCGGCGTGCTGTCGATTCCGGTCGCGCTGTCGAACGGCGCGCCGCTGCCGGGGCGCGACGCCGCGATCTTCATCGCGTCGGCGGTGATCCTCGGCTCGCTGATCGTCGCGATGATCGGCTTGCCGCTGCTGCTGCGCGGCATGCGCGCGGCGCGCAACCCGCTCGCCGCCGAGGAGCGCGCCGCGCGCGCGGCCGCCGCGCAGGCCGCGATCCGCGCGATCGACGCGTCGCACGACGCGATCGCGGCCGCGCTCGACGAATCGGGCGCCGCGCGCTGCGCGGACATCTCGGCGCGCGTGATGGACCTGTACCGCCGCCGCCTCGCCTCGCTCGCCGACGACGGCCCGACGCCGCGCGCGCAGGCGCATCAGAGCGAAACGATGGAGCTGCAGATGCGGATCGCCGCGGTGCGCGCGGAGCGCACGGTGCTGTATCGGCTGCGCAGCGAAAGCCGCATCTCGGACGAAACGCTGACGAAGCTGATCCGCGAGATCGATCTGTCGGAGACGGCGCTGTCGACGCGCAAGAAGGGCCTCGTCTGATGCGTCGATGCACGCCGCCGCGCACGGCCACCGCATGAAGAAACGGCGACGCTCGCGCGTCGCCGTTTTCGCATCGGGCGGGCGGTTGCCTTACTTCGCGACGACGACCGGAATCCCCTTCAGCATGCCGGCGCTCTTCATCTCGTCGAGCGCATGCTGCACGGCCGCGCTCGTCGCCGCGTCGATGCCGAGCTGCAGCGCGAGCTCGCGCTCCGCCCGCTTCACACCCGCGAGGTTGCGCACCTTCACGTGGCCGAAGCCGCGCACGCGCGCATGCAGTTCGGCCAGTTGCGCGACCTGCGCCGCGTTGGCGGCCGTCATCGCGGCGAGCGCGCGCGTGAGCGTCGTCTCGTAGTCGTCGGCGAGCGCGCGCTCCATCCGGCGCTCGGCCGTGCGGCCGAACGGATCGAGCGGCGTGCCGCGCAGGCTGCGCACGCGCGCGAGCACGCCGAGCACCGGCCACAGCCACTGGCCGAACACGCGCTTGTTCGGCGCGCTGCCGTCGCGGCCGGCCTTCGCGAGCGCCGGCGGCGCGAGATTGAACTTCACGCGATAGTCCTGCCCCGGCACGCCTTCGAACTGCGCTTCGAGCGCCGCGCGGAACGCGCCGTCCGCATAGAGCCGTGCGACCTCGTATTCGTCCTTCACCGCGAGCAGGCGGTAGAAGGTCGTCGCGACCGCGCGCGTCAGCGCCTCGTCGCCCTTCGCGCGCGCCGCGTTCACCAGCGCGCGGTAGCGCTCGACGTAACGTGCGCCGCCGTATGCCGACAGGCGCGTCTCGCGATCGGCGATCAACGCGTCGAGCGGGGCAGGCGTGTCCAGCGTGTCGGAGGCGGCGGCTGTGGAAACCATCGGCGCGAGCCCCGCATGGCGCGCCCGCCACAACGCGTCGAGCCCCGTGGCGTCGCCGGCCGCCATCCGGCCGATCGAGAACGCGAGCTTGTTCATCGGCACCGCGACGTTGTTCAGCTCGATCGCGCGCATCATCGCGGCGAGCGACACCGGCACGAGACCGAGCTGCCACGCGTAGCCGAGCATCAGGATGTTCGCGCCGATCGAGTCGCCGAGGAATTTCGCGGCGAGCGCCTGCGCGTCGCAGCTCGACAGATGGCCGGCGCCGGCCGCGTGACGCATTTTCTCGAGCAGCGCGTCGGCGTGCAGGTTCGCGTCCGGGTTCTGCACGAACGACGCGTTCGGAATCCGGTGCGTGTTGACGACGATGCGCGTGCGCTCGTGGCGCACCGTCTGCAGCGCCTCGGCGCTCGCGCCGACCACCATGTCGCATGCGAGCAGCACGTCGGCCTGCTGCGTGTCGATGCGCACCTGGTTCAGCCAGCGGTCGCTCGACGCGATCCGCACGAACGACAGCACCGAGCCGCCCTTCTGCGCGAAGCCCATGAAGTCGAGCACCGACGCGCTCTTGCCCTCGAGGTGCGCGGCCATGCTGATCAGCGCGCCGACCGTCACGACGCCCGTGCCGCCGACCCCGGTCACCAGCATGTCGTACGGCGCCGCGTCGAGATGCGTCGCGGGCACCGGCAGCGCGTCGACGCGCGCGGCGAGCGCGGCTTCGTCGAACGCCGCGCCGGCCGCCTTCTTCAGCGCCGCGCCTTCGACCGTCACGAAGCTCGGGCAGAAGCCGTTCACGCACGAGTAGTCCTTGTTGCACGACGACTGGTCGATGCGGCGCTTGCGGCCGAGCGGCGTCTCGAGCGGCTCGACCGACAGGCAGTTCGACTGCACGCCGCAGTCGCCGCAGCCTTCGCACACCGCGTCGTTGATGAACAGCCGCTTATCGGGATCGGGGAACTCGCCCTTCTTGCGGCGGCGGCGCTTCTCCGCCGCGCAGGTCTGGTCGTAGATCAGCACGGTGACGCCCGGCGTCTCGCGCAGCTCGCGCTGCACCGCATCGAGCTCGCTGCGGTGATGGAACGTCGTGCCGGCCGGGAACTGCCCGTGATGGCCGTCGTACTTCTGCGGCTCGTCCGACACCACGACGAAGCGCGACACGCCTTCGGCTTCGACCTGCCGCGCGATCTGCGGCACCGAGATGCTGCCGTCGACCGGCTGGCCGCCCGTCATCGCCACCGCGTCGTTGTAGAGGATCTTGTACGTGATGTTCGCTTTCGCGGCGACCGCCTGACGGATCGCGAGGATCCCCGAATGGAAGTAGGTGCCGTCGCCGAGGTTCTGGAACACGTGCTTCGTGTTGGTGAACATCGCGTGCGCGGCCCAGTCGACGCCTTCGCCGCCCATCTGGATCAGGCCGGTCGTGTCGCGCTCCATCCACGACGCCATGAAGTGACAGCCGATGCCGGCCTGCGCGATCGAGCCTTCCGGCACCTTGGTCGACGTGTTGTGCGGGCAGCCCGAGCAGAAATACGGCGTGCGCTTCACCGCGTCGGCTTCGTTCGACAGGATCTGCGGGGCGACGAGATCGACCACGCGTTCGCGGCGATCGAGCGCCGGCTTGTGGCGCGCGAGCCAGTCGGCGAACACCGGCAGGATGCGCGACGGGCGCAGCTCGCCGAGTTCCGACAGCAGGCACGCGCCGGCCGCGTCGTGCTTGCCGAGCACGCGCGGGCGCGCGCCGTCCGCGCGGTTGTACAGGTAGTCCTTGATCTGCTGCTCGATGACGGGGCCCTTCTCCTCGATCACCAGCACCTCGGCGAGCCCGTCGACGAAGGTGTCGATGCGCGTCATTTCGAGCGGATACGACAGGCCGACCTTGTAGATCCGCACGCCGGCCGCGTCGAGATCGTCGACCGTCAGGTCGAGGCGGCGCAGCGCCTCCATCAGGTCCAGATGCGCCTTGCCGCACGTGACGATGCCGACGTTCGCGTGCGCGCCCGGCGCGATCCACTTGTCGATGCTGTTGGCCCGCGCGAAATGGCGCACCGCGTCGAGCTTGGCGGCGAGGCGCGCTTCGATCGTCAGGCTCGGCAGGTCGGGCCAGCGGTTGTGCAGGCCGCCGGCCGGCGGCGCGAAGCCGGCCGGCGCCGGCCACTGCGTCTGCAGCGCGTCGAGATCGACGGTCGAGCCCGACTCCACCGTCTCCGAGATCGCCTTGAAGCCGACCCATGCGCCCGAGTAGCGCGACAGCGCCCAGCCGTACAGGCCGAATTCGAGCATGTCGGCGATGTTCGACGGGTTCACGATCGGCATGTGCCACGCCATCATCGCGAAGTCGCTCTGATGCGGCATCGACGACGACACGCAGCCGTGGTCGTCGCCCGCCACCACCAGCACGCCGCCGTGCGGCGACGAGCCGTACGCGTTGCCGTGCTTCAGCGCGTCGCCGGCGCGGTCGACGCCCGGACCCTTGCCGTACCACATCGCATATACGCCATCGACGGTGCGCTCCGGGTCGGCCTCGACGCGCTGGGTGCCGAGCACCGCGGTGCCGCCGAGCTCCTCGTTGATCGCGGGCAGGAAGCGCACGCCGCCGGCGTCGAGCAGCTTCTTCGCCTTCCACAGCTGCTGGTCGACCATCCCGAGCGGCGAGCCGCGGTAGCCGCTGACGAAGCCGGCCGTGTTCAGGCCCTGCGCGGTGTCGGCTGCGCGCTGCATCAGCAGCAGGCGGACCAGCGCCTGCGTGCCGGTCAGGAAGATGCGGCCGCGCGTGGCGGTCAGGTTGTCGGTCAGCCGGTAGTCGGATAGAGCGGGCGTGCCGTCGACGGGCAGGCGGGCGGTCATGGGGGATGTCTCCTGATTGTGCTTTGTGCTGTGCCGGGCCGCGCGCCGCGGCGTCGGACGACGCCGGCCGCGAGCAGCGGGATGGCTCTATTTTTTCGCGGGAAGGCGAGAAAGTTTTTTCTCATCTTGCTGACACGGCGTCGAAGCGAGAAAGACTGCACAGGTTTTGCTGCGGAATTGAGAGAGTTCTGCCGCAGGCTGGTGGGCGGCTCGCGGCGCACGCCGAGACGGGCGGGCGCGCTGCAGCGCTCACGCGGCGAGGCGGCGGCCGCGGGAGCAGCGGCACGTGCGCGCAAGGCCGCGCGGCAACGGTTTGCGCGGCGGATCTCTAGCGTCCTCACCCGTGAAATGCACAGCGTTCGAATTGGTCGCGGGCGCCGGATATCCACAACGCCCGGCTGCAGGCGGACGCTCACCGGTCGATTGCACAGCGTTTCGAGTGTCGTCGGGGGGTGGATTATCCACAACGCAATCGGCCCGCCCATCCAGCGGATCGAGGCGCTCACCATTCAAATCCACAGGGCTGCGAGTCGATCCGGAGGCCGGATATCCACACCCGCCTGCCCGCTTCCCGCCGATGCGGCGGCGACGCTCACCGGTCGAATGCACAGGATTGCGAGTCGATTGGGCGGGGGCGATTGTCCGCAGCGGTGTGCGGCTCGCGATGCTCTATTTACTGCCGGCGCGGCAGGCGCGGAAGCGTGTAGGTGCGGGGCACCTCGGGGGCAGCCACACACTAAAAACCCTGTGAGTTCCGATGGTGAGCAGCGGCACGCAAGCGAATGAGGAGGCCGATTTGGCTGTGGATAGAACCCACCCATCACAACTCGAAACGCTGTGCATTCCGACGGTGAGCGACGGCAAATCGATCGAACGGCCGCGCCGATTCGGGAATGAATGGCCCTTTCCGCGATCACTCGAAACGCTGTGCATTTCAAGGGTGAACGGCGATCGGGAGATCGATGTGGACAACTCACCCATGCAACCACTCGCAACACTGTGAAATCGAACGGTGAGCGTCGGCGGGGTATCGCATGACGACCGCCGATTCGGGCGCGAACCGACGCGCGAGATGCCGCGCAGCCCCGCGCGCCGGGGCTCGCGCACACACGGCCGCGCCGCACGCATCGGCGCTCACCGTCGGGATACACAGCACATCGACTGGTTCGGGCGAGCGCATATCCACATCGCGGCAAGCAGTCGAATGAAACGCGCGATCGCGAGTGCGGTTAGAATGCGCGACCGCCGAAGCCGTCCACGGGAACGCGCTAGGCCACGCAGGCAGACCTCGGGCGCGACCGGGCCGCGACGCTCACCATCGGAATACACAGCGCTGCGACTGCGTTCGGCGGCAAGTTATCCACAACGCGAAACGCGCGCGCGATCGATCGTCGAAGCGAGCCGAGCGCCTGAACGCGCAACGTGCCGAATGTCGTGCGGCGCGCGGAAGCCCGCGCGGCGCAAGCGTCACACGCGAGCGGACGCCGGCGCTCACCGTCCGCGAGCACAGCGTTTTTCGTCGTTGCGCGCCAGGTTGTCCACATGCTGCGGCAGGCATTCCTGCCCACGGGCGCATGCTCACCGACCAAATGCACAGCATTGCGACTGCGTGCGAAGCGAGATATCCACAACCGACATCGCGCGGACGTTGGCCGCCCGCGCATGCGCAACGTCGGCTAATGCACACGCCGGCGCGCCCGCGCCAACCGCCGCAAAGCCGCGCCGCTTCAGGCTTGCGCCGCATGCTCACCGGTCGCTTGCACAGCATTTCGATTGAGCGAAATGCCGGTTGTCCACATCCGCCGCGCAGTGGCGCCGCCGCCGCCCCACGCCGTCACTCCGCGATCGAACGGACGATCCGCGCCGGGTTGCCGGCGACCAGCGTATCCGGCGGGACGTCGCGCGTCACGACCGAGCCGGCGCCGACCACCGCGTTCTCGCCGACCGTCACGCCGCCGAGGATCGTCGCGCCCGCGCCGATCCACACGTTGTTGCCGATCGAGATCGGCCGGGCCACGACCGCGTCGCGTCGGCGCGACGGCTCGAGCGGATGGCCGGACGTGATGAGGCTCACGTTCGGCCCGATCATCGCGTCGTCGCCGATGTCGAGGCCGCCGAGGTCGTAGAACGTGCGGTTCTGGTTGACGAACACGTTCCGGCCGATCCGCGTGGCTGCGCCGCCCGTCGCATAGAACGGCGGAATCAGCAGGAAGCCGTCGTCGATCGGCTTGCCCGTCAGTTCGCCGAACAGGCTGCGGACTTCGTCCGCATCGGCGAACGTCAGCCGGTTGAGCCGCGCGGTGATCGCCATCGCGCGCGCGAGCTCGGCGCGCATCGCCGCCGATTCGGGCGTGCGCCGGGAAATGACCGTCGTGCGGTCGTCGTGGGCCATGCGGTGCCTTCTCCGTGGGTTCGATCCGGCGCGCGGCGCATCACGCTGGGTGCGGCGCGCCGCTCATGCGGCCGGCCCGGGCGCGCGCGCCGACCCGCCCGCATCGACCACCTCGCCCGGCAGACCGCCTGCGTCGCTGTCCGCGTCGACCGGCACGACCTCGTGAAAATGCGTGTAGTCGATGTGCGTGATGCCGCCCTCGTCGCGCATCAGGTCGACATAGCGGTGACGCCAGCGGATCTCGGCGTGGGCCCACGTGTGGCGCGCCTGCATGACCTGCGACGTCGTCTCGTCGGAGCCCTCGATCGTGATCAGCAGCGACGCGTCGCGCGCGGCGAGCGATTCGGCCGTTTCGCCGAACAGCGGGCTGGTTTCGTCGATCACGTGCATCAGGTTCCAGCCGAGCAGGAAGATCGGATGCTCGTTGCGCACGAGCGGCAGATCGTGGATCTTGCGCAGCGTGTAGCCTTCGTGCGTGCCTTCGACCCGCATCAGCCGCAGTTTCGCCTGCGCTTCGGCGATCACGTTCTGACGCGCGTTGGCGGCGCGCACCATCAGCGTCATCCGCCCGTCCAGCGGCCGCACGATCGCGTAGCGCGCGAACAGGATCTTCGCCTGCGGTCGCGAAAAGCGCGCGAACACGAGGCCGGTGGCCAATGCGATGCCCGACATCCCGATGAAGATCTCGAACGTGGCGACGACGTGCGCGTAGACGGTCTGCGGATGCATGTCGCCGTAGCCGACCGTCGCGAGCGTCTCGACGCTGAAGAAGAACGCGCCGGTGAAGCCGGCCGGCGACTGGTTCGCGATCGGCTCGTGGCCGAGCAGGTAGAGCAGCGCGAAGCCGCCGTTGATCAGCAGGAACAGCACCGCGAGCGACAGGAAGAACACGGGCCAGGTGACCGTCAGCGCGCGGTGATACAGGTCGCGCCAGCCGAGCGGCGGCATGCCGTACGCGATCACCGGGCGGGTGCCGGACCAGATCCGGCGGCCCCGGCCGCGGGAGAAAGGGGAAGACGGATCGACGTTCATCGCGCGACGCCTGGGACAGGAAGGCGATGAGCGTAGCATGCGCGGGCGCGGGGCGCGCGTACGGTGCGGAGGTCGCGCAGGGAGGGGTTTCGTGCAGCGCTCACGCGCTGCACCGAGGCCGCGGTGCGCGCGAGATCGGCGCTGCGCCGACGGACGCGCGGCGCGCGAAAGATCGCGCCCTCCGCGCGCGCCGCCCTTACTTCCGGTCGACGATCACGCGATCGAACGTGCCGCCGTCGGCGAAGTGCGTCTTCTGCGCGTTCGCCCAGCTGCCGAAAACCTGCTCGACGCTGAACGTCTTCAGCGGCTTGAACTCGGCCGCGTGCTTTTTCAGCACGTTCGGATCGCGCGGGCGCAGATGGTGCTGCGCGACGATCTCCTGCGCCTGCGGCGTGTACAGATAAGCGAGATAGGCCTGCGCGACCTTGCGCGTGCCCTTTTTGTCGACGACCTTGTCGACCACGGCGACGGGCGGCTCCGCGAGAATGCTCGCCGACGGATACACCGCGTCGAATTGCGCGCCCGATGCGCCGGTGTCCATCAGCGCGACCTCGTTCTCGAACGTGACGAGCACGTCGCCGATGCCGCGCTGCGTGAAGGTCGTCGTCGCGCCGCGGCCGCCCGAATCGAGCACCGGCACGTTGCGGAAGATCGCCTTCTCGAAATCGAGCGCCTGCTGGTCGGTCGCGCCCTTCTGCTTCTGATAGCCCCACGCGGCAAGATACGCGTAGCGGCCGTTGCCCGACGTCTTCGGATTCGCGATGACCACCTGCACGCCCGGCTTCGCGAGATCGCTCCAGTCCTTGATGGCCTTCGGGTTGCCCTTGCGCACGAGGAACACCATCGTCGTCGAGTACGGCGAGCTGTTGTCGGGAAAGCGCGCGCGCCAGTCCTTCGACAGCAGCTGGCCGCGCTCGGCGAGCAGGTCGATGTCGTTCGGCTGGTTCATCGTCACGACGTCGGCCTGCAGCCCTTGCAGCACCGACAGCGCCTGCGCGCTCGACGCGCCGTGCGACTGCTTGATCGTCACCGTTTCGCCGGTCTGCTGCTTGTACGCCGCGGCGAAGCTCGCGTTGATGTCCTTGTACAGCTCGCGCGTCACGTCGTACGACACGTTGAGGATCGACGTGTCCGCGTGCGCGGCCGTTGCCGCCACGACCAGCGCCGCCGCCGTGCCGGCGTGCAGCCAGCGGCCGATCACCTTGATGCCTGCCATCGCGATATACCCCGTTTCCAGTGATGGTGAATGTGCGTGACGGCGCGCGTGCGCACCGTCATCGAAACGTAAGCGGGCATTCTAGCGGCCGGGCGCCGCGCGCCTTCCAATCTGTCGTGGAAAGCAAATCTGGAATTCTGCTAACGCGGCACGCCGGCTCGCGCGCGCGCCGGCCGCGGTGTTAAGATCGCCGCTCAGCCCTTTTCCGGTCCATCCATGTCCGCTGCTCCGCGCTCGCTGTCGATCCTCGCCGCCACCGCGGCAGGTGTGCGCGCGGCCGGGCTGAAACTGAAAAAACGACTCCTCGACTGACGGGGACGTCGCGTCCCGTCAGGCGAATGCCGGACGGGATGCCCGCGGGTCGTTGCTTTCTCCTTGCCCGCATGCCTCGCTCCGGCGCCCGCCGGCGGAACGGTTCCTCTCCACTCCGTTCTCACCATGAGGCTTTGCATGCACACACGTTTCGAAGGTATCTGGCTGCCGATCATCACGCCGTTCCACGACGGCGAGGTCGACCACGGCGCGCTCGCGCGGCTCGCGCGCCATTACGCGGCGGCCGGCATCGCCGGCTTCGTCGCGGGCGCGACGACCGGCGAGGGCGTGCTGCTCGACGCGCGCGAACAGGATGCGGTGTTCGCGACGCTGCGCGACGCGGCGCCCGGCATGCCGATCGTCGTCGGGCTCACCGCGAGCGCGACCCGCTTCGCGGCCGCCCGCGCACGCGAGCTCGCCGCGCTGCGGCCCGACGGGCTGCTCGTCACGCCGCCCGTCTACGTGAGGCCGACGCAGGACGGCATCCGCCGTCACGTCGAGGCGATCGTCGCCGCGGCCGATGTGCCGGTGCTCGTCTACAACATCCCGTACCGCACCGGCGTGAACGTCGAACTGGAGACCTTGCAGGCGCTCGCGCGCGATGCGCGCGTGGCCGGCGTCAAGGAGTGCGGCGGCACGCTCGACCGGCTGAGCCGGCTCGTGCACGACACGCCGCTCGCGATCCTGTCCGGCGACGACAACCAGAACTTCGCGGCGCTCTGTGCAGGCGCGCACGGCGCGATCGCGAGCAGCGCGCACGTGCTGCCCGAATGGCACGTGCGCATCCACGCGCTGCTGCGCGACGGCCGCCTCGCCGACGCGCGACGGCTGGCGGTCGCGTTGCAACCGCTCGTCGCGGCGCTGTTCGCCGAGCCGAATCCCGCGCCGGTGAAGGCGCTGCTGGCCGCGCAAGGATGGTGCGAAGACGGGCTGCGGTTGCCGTTCGTGCCCGCGAGCGCCGCGTTGCGCGACAGGCTCGGCGAGCTGTGGGCGGCGCTGCAGGCGCACGCGCCGGCGGTTGCGGCGGTGTAGGACGAGGGGTATGGGCGCGTGGGGCC
>NZ_PQMX01000076.1:0-27273 GCF_004368385.1 Burkholderia sp. B10
ACTGTTTTCGGTTCCGTTAAGAACCGGTCGCTCACTCAAAGCTGACAGGTATATGAATCTCTTCATAAACCTGACTTACTTTAGTGTGAGACTCTTGATACTTTCGCTTTCTGATCCGAAGATCAGCTCGCCTCCATCAAGCGCCCACACTTATCGGCTGTTAATTTTTAAAGAGCATTTCTGCGAGGAACTTCGTGTTTCTCAGCAGCGCTGCGTTTTCAGCAGCAGAGAAACGAGATTATGAACCGTCTTTCTTCACTCGTCAACAACTTTTTGAACTGCTTCGTTGTGACGGTGAGGGGTTCAGCTTCGTGTGCGTTCGGGTCACTACAACCACCCCAACCGCACCGCTTCCCTTCTTCTTCCGCACCGCGTTTCCGGTAGCGCGAAAGAGGCGTGATTCTATGCACCCGCCCCTCGCAATGCAACCCCTTTTGTGAAAATATTTTGAAAAAGCCCCGCACGCTGCCGCATGGGGGGCTCAGGTTAGACCGGCAATACCTCGGCGCCGCGTCGTTCTCTATATAGATAGAGTAGGTGCAGGCAACTCAGTTACCGGCCACCGCCGCCCGCAATTGCTCCAACGGCACGGCGTCGGCCATCGCCGTGTAGCCGGCGTCGCTCGGATGAATCCCGTCGCCGCTGTCATAGCGGCGCTGCAGCACGCTCGGGCGCGCCGGGTCGCGCAGCGCCGCATCGAAATCCACCACGCCGTCGAACCCGCCGCCGCTGCGGATCCATCGGTTCACCTCCAGCCGGATCGCCTCGCGCGCGGCCGGCAGCGCGGCCGGCGTCAGCGTCGCGCCGAAAACCTTCACGCCCCGGCGATGCGCGGCGTCGATCAACCGCCGATATCCGTCGATCAACGACGCGGCCGTAACCTGAGTGTGCGGGCTGTCGCAGTCGAGCCCCGTACGCGCCGGCATGGCCGCGAAGTTGATGTCGTTGATGCCGATCAGCACGATCGCTGCCTTCACGCCCGAGCGCGACAGCGCATCGCGCTCGTACCGCGCCGCCAGCGACGTGCCGTAGCACGCGGAATCGCTCAGCAACCGGTTGCCGCTGATGCCGAGATTCACGACGCCGACCGAATCCGAGCCCGCAGCCGCCAGCCTGCGCGCGAGCGCATCCGGCCAGCGGTGGTTGCGGTTCAGGCTCGAGCGCAGCCCGTCGGTAATCGAATCGCCGATCGCCGCGACGCTGGCCCGTGCGGAGCCGTCCTCGACGGCCAGTTCCGTCACCCACGCGTACTGCGTGAAGCGGGTTCGGAACGCGCGAGCGTCGGCGTCGGTTACGTAGTCGCCGGGCGACGACACGTAGTTGACCTGGTTCGACACCCGGTGCCACACCGTCATCCGCTGGCGCGCGCCCATCTGCAAACTGATCGCATACGGTCGCCCGGACGTCACGTCGATAGTCACCGGATCGCTTTCGAGCTCCTGGCCCGGCGCGAGCGTCACCGCCGCCCGTCCGCCGAAGCGCACCGCGACTGCACCACCCGCAAGCGCCGCACCGTCGCCCGCCGGCGCCAGGCTCGCCGCGTCGATCTGGAGCGGCGCATGCCCGTACGCGTTGCTCACGCGGATTCGCGCGGCCCGCCCCGATACCGTCGGGTAGACGATCTGCCGGACCGTACGACCGGCCACGTCCGGCGCGCGGTAGAGCGGCGGCGGCGCAGCGAGGTCGGGGATCGGCTGCAACGCGGTCGCCCACGCGGCAACCCATCCGCCCGGTGCGGCGGACGCCGCAACCGGCGACAGGAATACGGACGCGCCCACCAGCGCCGCGACGAAACCACTTCGAAATGACATCGGCGAAATCCTCTTCGGAAAGCGGGAATTGTGCCGCAGAACCGGCTCCCGTCACGCAGCGCACCATAAATCGGACGCAATCCCCTCTCGCCGCGACACCTGTCGTTTACCCGCATCTCGCCGTGAATCCATGCAAAATATATTAACCGACCGGTCGGTTGGTTTATACTTTGCGCACAATCAACCGGACGAGAATCTCCGCCATGTACACGCAATCCCTCGACATCCCCGGCAACGTCGCGCCGCTCGACGCCGCAGCCGAGTCACCCGAGCAAGCGCGGTTCGACGCGGTCATGGCCGCGGACGGCAAGGTCGAACCGCAGGACTGGATGCCCGACGCCTATCGCAAGACGCTGATCCGGCAAATCTCGCAGCATGCGCACTCGGAAGTCGTCGGCATGCTGCCGGAAGGCAACTGGATCTCGCGCGCGCCGAGCCTGAAGCGCAAGGCGATCCTGCTCGCGAAAGTACAGGACGAAGCCGGCCACGGCCTTTATCTATATAGCGCGGTCGAAACGCTCGGCGTGTCGCGCGAATCGCTGATCGACGCGCTGCACGCCGGCAAGGCGAAATATTCGAGCATCTTCAACTACCCGACGCCGACCTGGGCCGACGTCGGCGTGATCGGCTGGCTCGTCGACGGCGCCGCGATCATGAACCAGATTCCGCTGTGCCGCTGCACCTACGGCCCGTATGCGCGCGCCATGATCCGCGTGTGCAAGGAGGAATCGTTCCATCAGCGGCAGGGCTTCGATGCCCTGCTGTCGATGATGAAGGGCACCGACGCGCAGCGCGCGATGGTTCAGCAGGCGGTGGACCGCTGGTGGTGGCCGGTGCTGATGATGTTCGGCCCGAGCGATGCCGATTCGGTCCACAGCAACCAGTCCGCGAAGTGGGGCATCAAGCGGATCTCGAACGACGACCTGCGGCAGAAGTTCGTCGACGCGACCGTCGAGCAGGCCAAGGTGCTCGGCGTCACGCTGCCCGACCCCGACCTCAAGTGGAACGACGCGCGCGGCCACTACGACTACGGCGCGATCAACTGGGATGAATTCTGGCGCGTCGTCAACGGCGACGGCCCGTGCAACAAGGAACGCCTCGCGACCCGCGTGAAGGCGCACGCGGACGGCGCATGGGTGCGCGAAGCCGCGCTCGCGCACGAAGCGAAGCGCCGCGCCCGCGCCGAACAGCACGCCGCCTGAGCGGCACCATCGAATACAGGATTCAGGAGAGAGTGATGAACAAGGAATGGCCGATCTGGGAAGTGTTCGTGCGCAGCAAGCAGGGGCTCGACCACAAGCATTGCGGCAGCCTGCACGCGGCAGACGCGTCGATGGCGCTGCGCATGGCGCGCGACGTCTACACGCGCCGCCAGGAAGGCGTAAGCATCTGGGTGGTGCCGTCGTCGGCGATCACCGCGTCGGATCCGGCCGAAAAGGCCGAGCTGTTCGAACCGGCGGGCGACAAGATCTACCGCCATCCGACGTTCTACACGCTGCCCGACGAAGTCAACCACATGTAACGCCCGCGCCATGACGATCACGCCCGAACACCTCTCCTACGTGCTGCGCCTCGCGGACAATGCGCTGATCCTCGGTCAGCGCAACGCCGAATGGTGCGGCCACGGCCCGATCCTCGAGGAAGACATCGCGCTCACCAACATGAGTCTCGACCTGATCGGCCAGGCCCGCATGCTGTACACGCACGCAGCCGAGCTCGAGCGCCAGCTCAACGGCGCGGCGAAGACGGAGGACGATTACGCGTACTTCCGCACCGAACGCGAGTTCGCGAACTTCACGCTCGTCGAGCTGCCGCACTACGGCCCGCTCGCCGGCACCGCGCACGCCGACAAGGACTACGCGGTGACGATCGTGCGCAACTTCCTCTACACGACGCTGATGCTGCACGTGTGGACCGCGCTCGAAACCTCGACGGACGCGCAACTCGCGGCGATCGCCGCGAAATCGGTGAAGGAGACGCGCTATCACGTGCAGCACGCGCGCGAATGGCTGGTGCGCCTCGGCGACGGCACCGACGAATCGCATCGCCGCGCCCAGGCCGCGCTCGACTATCTGCTGCCGTACACGCGCGAGTTCTTCGTCGCGGACGCGATCGACGCCGCCGCCGTCGCCCAGGGCCTCGGCCCGGCCGCGGCCGCGCTCGAGACCGCGTGGCGCGCGGACGTGGACGATACGCTCGCCGAAGCGACGCTCGTGCCGCCCGCGCCCGTGCAGCACGTGACGACCGGCAAGCACGGCGAGCACTCGGAGCACATGGGCTACCTGCTCGCCGAAATGCAGAGCCTCGCGCGCCAGCATCCCGGCGCGAGCTGGTAAGCGGCCGCCGCGACCCACCGAACGGAGCCCGACGATGTCCGCCCAGACTGCCGCCCCCGCCCATGCCGACGCCGCGCCCGCCGCGCAGCGCGACGATCCGTTGCTCGCACGCGCGTGGGACGTGCTCGAGGCCGTGCCCGATCCCGAAGTCCCGGTCGTATCGATTCGCGAGCTCGGCATCCTGCGCGACGTCCGCCGCGCGCACGATGGCCTGCTCGAGGTCGTGATCACGCCGACCTACTCGGGCTGCCCCGCGATGTCGCAAATCGCCGAGGACATCGCGGCCGCGCTGCAGGCGGCCGGCCTGCCGCCGCACCGGATCGAGACGGTGCTCGCGCCCGCCTGGACGACCGACTGGATCACGCAGGAAGCGCGCGACAAGCTGCGCGCGTACGGCATCGCGCCGCCCGTCGGCCAGTGCGGCAGCGCCGCGCCGCGCGAGCAGGTCGTGCGCTTCGTGCCGCGTCCCGTCGCCGCGCCCGTGTGCCCGCGCTGCGGCTCCGCGCGCACCGAACGACTCGCGCAATTTGCGTCCACGGCCTGCAAGGCGCTGTATCGCTGCGTCGACTGCCGCGAACCCTTCGACTACTTCAAACCTTACTGATCATGGCGACCCCGCAATTCCACCCGCTGCGTATCCGCGACGTGCGCCCCGAAACCGCCGACGCCGTCACCGTCTCGTTCGACGTGCCGCCCGAGCTGCGCGACGCGTACCGCTTCACGCAGGGCCAGTTCGTCACGCTGAAGACGCACATCGACGGCGAGGAAACGCGCCGTTCGTATTCGATCTGCGTCGGCACGACCGACTACGACCGCGACGGCGAACTGCGCATCGGCATCAAGCGAGTGCGCGGCGGCCGCTTCTCGAACTTCGCGTTCGACACGCTGAAGCCGGGCCACACGATCGACGTGATGACGCCGGACGGCCGCTTCTTCACGCACCTGAACGCCGACCACGGCAAGCAGTACGTCGCGTTCTCGGGCGGCTCTGGCATCACGCCGGTGCTGGCCATCGTGAAGACCACGCTCGAGCTCGAGCCGCGCAGCACGTTCACGCTGATCTACGGCAACCGCAGCGTCGACGCGATCATGTTCGCGGAAGAGCTGGAGGACCTGAAGAACCGCTTCATGAACCGCTTCGTGCTGTATCACGTGCTGTCGGACGATCAGCAGGACGTCGAGCTGTTCAACGGCGTGCTCGACCAGGCGAAATGCGCGCAATTCCTCGCGACGCTGATGCCGGCCGACGCGATCGACGAAGCGTTCATCTGCGGCCCCGCACCGATGATGGATGCGGCCGAGGCCGCGCTGAAGGCCGCCGGCGTGTCGCCGGAGAAGGTGCACGTCGAGCGCTTCGGCACGCCGCTGCCGCAAGCCGGCGCGCCGGTCGTCGAGATCACCGAGCAGACGCCGGCCGCGGACCTCGAAATCGTCCTCGACGGCAAGAAGCGCAAGCTGCGCTTGCCGTACGAAGGCGTGAGCCTGCTCGACGTGGGGCTGCGCGCGGGCCTCGCGCTGCCGTACGCGTGCAAGGGCGGCGTGTGCTGCACGTGCCGCGCGAAGGTGGTCGAAGGCGAGGTGCGGATGGACAAGAACTACACGCTCGACGAGCGCGAAGTGAAGGACGGCTTCGTGCTGACGTGCCAGTGTCATCCGGTCAGCGACAAGGTCGTCGTGAGTTTCGACGAGCGTTGAGCGGCGTCGCACCGGCGCGCCGCGCCGGTTTCTCGCCGTCACACATCTCGCTTACACTAGGGGCCGCCGGCCGGTCGGACGTCGCAACGTCCGGCCGGCCGGCGGTTTTCTTTTGTTGACCACAGGCCGATGAGTACCATTCACGTGATTCAAGGCGGCAGCGCCGCCGAGTCGCTGCGCGACGCGCTCGCGCAAGCGGGACGCGACGAGCTCGTCGTCGGATTGCTCGACGATCTCGCGGTCGGCCCCTTGCAGGGCGTCGACGAGACGCCGGACACGCGCGCCGCGTTCTGGCAGCACGTGCTCGGCGACCAGATTCCCGACTGGCACGCGCAGATCGAAGGCGAGCTGGCCCGGCTCGACGCGCTCGCGGCGGACACCGGCCAGGTGGTCGTCTGGCATGCGCCGAGCGTCGGTGACAAGCTGCTGCTGCGCCGCGTCGCCTATCATCTGCGCAACGTGCCGCAGCGGCTGAACGAAGTGCGGATGTCGCCGGCCGATCTCGATGCACCGGCGCGCGCGGCGCTGACGCGCACCGATCAGGCGTGCGCGACCGGGATGTTCCCGCCGGCGGCGTTCGCCCGCAAACGCCCGGTGGCCGCGCCGATCTCGGTGCTGCGCATCGGCCGGCTCGCGCTCGAATGGCAGGAGGCGAAGCACCTGAACGCGGAATTGCGCTACTGGGTCAGCAACACGATCAAGAGCGGGCACTACACCGACCTCGACGCGCTGATCCTCGCGCATGCCGAAGCCGGCTGGCAACCCGCGCGGCGGCTCGTCGGCAGCGTCATGGCCGGCGCCGACCGCGGCGGGCTGTTCGTCAGCGATTCGATCGCGTGGTGGCGCTGCCGCGAACTGGCGGCAGCGGGCCGCCTCGAGCTGCAGGACGACGCGCCGGCCGCCCTCTCTTCCACGCAGGTGCGCGCGGCAGCCGCCGCCCGCTAACGTCCTGCATCTCCCTCTTTCGTCCCCTTTCGCATTCCACCATGGCCCGTACCCGAGCGCCCGACCACGAATCCCAGCGCGAGCAGATCCTCGATCTCGCCGCCGAGAAATTTGCGCAGACGAGCTATCCGAGCACGTCGATGTCCGATCTGGCGACCGCGAGCGGCACGTCGAAGGCCCGCCTCTATCACTACTACGAGAGCAAGGAAGCGATCCTGTTCGACCTGCTCGACCGCTACACGAAGCGGCTGATGCTGATCATCGCCGAGGTCGAAGGCGCGAGCCAGCGGCGCGGGCTCAGCGAGCGCGACGCGTTCGCCGAGCTCGTGCGCGCGTTCCTCGCCGAGTATGAGACGTCGCACAGCCGCCACGTGGCGCTGCTCAACGACGTCAAGTATCTGGAGGACGCACAGCGCGAAATCGTGCTCGATCGCCAGCGCGATATCGTCGCGGCGTTCGCGCGCCAGCTCGCACGCGCGTATCCCGACCGGATCTCGAAGGAAAACCAGACGTCGGTCACGATGATGGTGTTCGGGATGATCAACTGGACCTTCACGTGGCTGAAGCCCGGCGGCCGTCTGGGCTACCGCGACTTCGCCGAACAGGTGATCGACCTGATGGAGCGCGGGCTGTCCGGCACGGCATGATTGCCGCGCAGCAGCATGCGTTGCGCGGCCGTCACACTGCGACAGGCGGCCGCGCGTTTCATATGATGAATTTTCAATCCTTTAAAAATCAAATAGATACGCGGTTAGCTAAGCGGATTTAGAATTCCCCCTCGGCACGAACACGGCGAAATACGGGTTTTCCCCAACCCACTCAGGTAGAATGCTGCTGCGTCGCACAAGTCGCTTGTGCAGCTACACACTGAGGAACCCACGATGAACACGCAATCCGACCGCCGTGCCGATGCTGTCGGCAACGCCGGGACTGCGCCGGTTCTCGTCAGGGAACTGGCTTCCAAAGACCGTGAGCGCATGCTCACTCACTTTCTCTCGCTCGACGAAGAGGACCGCCTGCTGCGCTTCGGCCAGATGGTGCCCGACCACGTGATCGAGAACTATGTCCGTACGATCGATTTCGGTCGCGATACCGTATTCGGCGTGTTCGACCATGCGCTCGAACTGATCGGCGTCGGCCATCTGGCGTACCTGCCGGCCGACGGCGACAAGCGTACGGCCGAATTCGGCGTGTCGGTGCTGGAACGCGCGCGGGGTTGCGGCGTCGGCTCGAAGCTGTTCGAGCGCGCGGCGATCCGCAGCCGCAATACCCACGTGACGATGCTGTACATGCATTGCCTGTCGCGCAACGCGACGATGATGCACATCGCGAAGAAATCCGGGATGCGGATCGAATATGCCTACGGCGAAGCCGATGCATATCTGTCGCTGCCGCCGGCCGACCACTCGACGATCCTCGCCGAGATGCTGCAGGAGCAGGCCGCGGTGTTCGACTATGCACTGAAGCGCCAGGCGCACCGCACGTCGAAGTTCATCGAATCGATGATGCCCGCCGCGCTGACGGCGTAACGCATCGGCCGGTCGCGCCGCCCTGCGGGGCTGCGCGGCCGGCACACTTCCCCACTTCCTCCGCGCGCTAGCGCACCGACCGGATCGGCAACGCGGTCGTCTCCTTGAAGCATTCGAGCGAGAAGCTCGTCTTCACGTCGATCACCGACGGATGGTGCAGCAGATGCTCCTGCACGAAGCGGGAGAAATGCGCCATGTCCTCGACCTGCACCCGCAGCAGGTAATCCATGTCGCCCGTCATCGCATGGCACGCCACTACCTCCGGCCAGGTCTGCACCGCCGCGCGGAACAGCTCCGCGTGGGTCGCGCCCGCGCGCGCCGACGTCTCGTCGCTGCGGGCCGGCGCCAGGCCGCCGCGCTTCTCGAGCCGCACGCTGACGTACGCAAGCAGGTCGAGCCCGAGCTTCTGCGGGTCGAGCAGCGCGACGTAGCCGGTGATCACCCCGATCTCCTCGAGCCGCCGGATTCGCCGCAGGCACGGGCTCGGCGACAGGTTCACGCGCTCGGCGAGCTCCTGATTCGACAGGCGGCCGTTTTCCTGAAGGATCGCGAGAATCCGCCGATCGATGGCGTCCAATTCGACGAGCGCCATTTTCTGCCCTCCATTCGTGATATTGAGGCTGGAAATTGCGCCATCGTAGGCACCTGCGATTAAGTTCGCAAGTTTTCGCTCGTGGCTGCCCGCTACACTCTGTCGCAGGTATCGATCGCGTTGTGCGCGCCCGCCGCGCGCGCCGCGTTCGACGTGAACCGGGCCGGCGCCCCGCATCGCCCGGCCGATCGCCAAGCAGACAGGAGACAAGGCATGCAGATTCCCAACTGGGACAACCCCGTCGGCACCGACGGCTTCGAATTCATCGAATACACGGCGCCGGATCCGAAAGCGCTCGGACAGCTGTTCGAGCGGATGGGTTTCACCGCGATCGCGCGCCATCGCCACAAGGACGTGACGGTCTACCGTCAGGGCGACATCAACTTCATCATCAACGCCGAGCCGGATTCGTTCGCGCAGCGCTTCGCGCGCCTGCACGGCCCGTCGATCTGCGCGATCGCGTTCCGCGTGCAGGACGCCGCGAAAGCGTACCGGCACGCGCTCGAACTCGGCGCGTGGGGCTTCGACAACAAGACGGGTCCGATGGAGCTGAACATTCCGGCAATCAAGGGCATCGGCGATTCGCTGATCTATTTCGTCGACCGCTGGCGCGGCAAGAACGGCGCGCAGCCGGGCGCGATCGGCGACATCAGCATCTATGACGTCGACTTCGAGCCGATTCCCGGTGCCAACCCGAACCCGGTCGGCCACGGCCTCACTTATATCGACCACCTGACGCACAACGTGCATCGCGGCCGCATGCAGGAATGGGCGGAATTCTACGAACGCCTGTTCAACTTCCGCGAAGTGCGTTACTTCGACATCGAAGGCAAGGTCACCGGCGTGAAGTCGAAGGCGATGACGTCGCCGTGCGGCAAGATCCGGATCCCGATCAACGAGGAAGGCTCGGACACGGCCGGCCAGATCCAGGAATATTTGGACGCGTACCACGGCGAAGGCATCCAGCACATCGCGCTCGGCACGAACGACATCTACGGCGCCGTCGACGGGCTGCGCGGCAAGGGCGTGAAGCTGCTCGACACGATCGATACGTATTACGAGCTGGTCGATCGTCGCGTGCCGAACCACGGCGAATCGCTGGACGAACTGAAGAAGCGCAAGATCCTGATCGACGGCGCGCGCGACGACCTGCTGCTGCAGATCTTCACCGAGAACCAGATCGGCCCGATCTTCTTCGAGATCATCCAGCGCAAGGGCAATCAGGGCTTCGGCGAAGGCAACTTCAAGGCGTTGTTCGAATCGATCGAGCTCGATCAGATCCGTCGCGGCGTGGTGCAGGACAAAGCCTGACGCACCGGCCTCCTGCCCCGCGGCCGCACAGGAAAAAGGGCGGGAATCTTGCGATTCCCGCCCTTTTGTCGTCTTGCTCCAGCGGCGCGGCCGGACGGCCGCGCGAGCGGATCAACGCGCGTTCGCCTTACGTGCGGCGCGCGCCGCGGCCGGCTGCGCATCGGCGTCCTGCTGCGGCGCGACGTGGCGCAGCTGCGCACCGACGCTCGCCAGTGCGCTCGCACCTTGCGCGCGCACCGGGCCGGTCATCGCGAAAAAGGCCGCGGACACGATCAGGAAACTCTGGATATGGCGTGTGTTCATTGCACCTCCTTTAAAACTGCCGGCGCCTCCCCGGTTGCATCGGAGCAAACCGACACGGCCGGGCACCTCCGGCAGGCCGACAAGATTAACGGCGTTTGCACGAAGATGGGGACGGCTTTACATGCTTTTACATGATGTAACGCAATGCCGCGTGCAACTTCATTGCCTTGCGGCGGCACGGCCGGCGCTGGGCGGCGGGTTTATCCCAGTGCTACCATCACTTAAAACCGGCCAATATGCCGGCCACTGCCGACACGTTCACAAGACGTCGACGCAATCGAAGCTTTGGTGATCCCAAACTGGGTGGAGGAGACTGTTAATGAATGCCCCGCTAGACGCAGGCCAACGCGCGTCGCTTGAAGCCGCGCTGAAGTCCGTCACGCTTGACGACAAATACACGCTCGAACGCGGCCGCGCGTACATGAGCGGCATCCAGGCGCTCGTCCGGCTGCCGATGCTACAGCAGGAGCGCGACCGCGCCGCCGGCCTGAACACGGCCGGCTTCATCTCCGGCTACCGCGGCTCGCCGCTCGGCGGCCTCGACCTCTCGCTCTGGAAGGCCAAGCAGCATCTCGCCGCGCACCAGATCGTGTTCCAGCCCGGCCTGAACGAAGATCTCGCCGCCACCGCCGTGTGGGGCTCCCAGCAGGTGAACCTGTACCCCGGCGCGAAGTACGACGGCGTATTCGGCATGTGGTACGGCAAAGGCCCGGGCGTCGACCGCACCGGCGACGTGTTCAAGCATGCGAACTCGGCCGGCTCGTCCGCGCACGGCGGCGTGCTCGTGCTCGCCGGCGACGATCACGCCGCGAAATCCTCGACGCTCGCGCATCAGTCGGAACACATCTTCAAGGCCTGCGGGCTGCCGGTGCTGTTTCCGTCCAACGTGCAGGAATATCTCGACTTCGGCCTGCACGGCTGGGCGATGAGCCGCTACTCGGGGCTGTGGGTCGCGCTCAAGTGCGTGACGGACGTCGTCGAATCGTCGGCATCGGTCGACATCGACCCGCATCGCACCGACATCGTGCTGCCGACCGACTTCGTGCTGCCGGAAGGCGGCCTGAACATCCGCTGGCCGGACCCGCCGCTCGTGCAGGAAGCGCGGTTGCTCGACTACAAGTGGTACGCGGCGCTCGCGTACGTGCGCGCGAACAAGCTCGATCGGATCGAGATCGACTCGCCGAATGCCCGCTTCGGGATCATGACGGCCGGCAAGGCCTACCTCGACGTGCGTCAGGCGCTGACCGACCTCGGCCTCGACGACGACACCTGCGCGCGGATCGGCATCCGCCTGTACAAGGTCGGCTGTGTGTGGCCACTCGAAGCGCAGGGCGCGCAGGCGTTCGCGCGCGGCCTCGACGAAATCCTGGTCGTCGAGGAAAAGCGCCAGATCCTCGAATACGCGATCAAGGAAGAGCTGTACAACTGGCCCGACGCGCAGCGCCCGCGCGTGTTCGGCAAGTTCGACGAAAAGGACGGCGCCGGCGGCGAATGGTCGGTGCCGATGGGCAACTGGCTGCTGCCCGCGCATTACGAGCTGTCGCCCGCGATCATCGCGAAGGCGATCGCGACGCGCCTCGACAAGTTCGAGCTGCCGTCCGACGTGCGCGCGCGCATCGCCGCGCGGCTCGCGGTGATCAACGCGAAGGAAATGGCGCTCGCGAAGCCGCACGTGCAGACCGAACGCAAGCCGTGGTTCTGCTCGGGCTGCCCGCACAACACGTCGACCAACGTGCCGGAAGGCTCGCGCGCGATCGCCGGGATCGGCTGCCATTACATGACGGTCTGGATGGACCGCAACACGAGCACCTTCAGCCAGATGGGCGGCGAAGGCGTGCCGTGGATCGGCCAGGCGCCGTTTACCGACGAGAAGCACGTGTTCGCGAACCTCGGCGACGGCACCTACTTCCACTCGGGCCTGCTGGCGGTGCGCGCGGCGATCTCGTCGAAGGCGAACATCACCTACAAGATCCTCTACAACGACGCGGTCGCGATGACGGGCGGCCAGCCGGTCGACGGCGTGCTGACGGTGCCGCAGATCACGCACCAGCTCGCGTCCGAAGGCGCGAAGCGGATCGTGATCGTCACCGACGAGCCGGAAAAGTACGACAGCCAGAAGGCGCTGCTCGCGCCCGGCGTGACGGTCCATCACCGCGACCAGCTCGACGACGTGCAGCGCGAGTTGCGCGAGATCGCAGGCACGACGATCCTGATCTACGACCAGACCTGCGCGACCGAGAAGCGCCGTCGCCGCAAGCGCGGCACGTATCCCGACCCGGCGAAGCGCGTCGTGATCAACGATGCGGTATGCGAAGGCTGCGGCGACTGCTCGGTGAAGTCGAACTGCCTGTCGGTCGAGCCGCTCGAAACGGAATTCGGCACGAAGCGCCAGATCAATCAGTCGAGCTGCAACAAGGATTTCTCCTGTGTGAAGGGGTTCTGCCCGAGCTTCGTCACGGTCGAAGGCGGCCAGTTGAAGAAGCCGAAGGCGGTGGCCGTCGACGGCGGCGCGCTGCCGCCGATCCCGGAGCCGGCGCTGCCGGCGATCGACCGCGCCTACGGCGTGCTCGTGACCGGCGTGGGCGGCACCGGCGTCGTCACGATCGGCGCACTGCTCGGGATGGCCGCGCACCTGGAGAACAAGGGCGTGACCGTGCTCGACGTCACCGGCCTCGCGCAGAAGGGCGGCGCGGTGATGAGCCATGTGCAGATCTCGCATGCGCCGACCGACATCCATGCGACGCGGATCGCGATGGGCGAGGCCGACCTCGTGATCGGCTGCGACGCGATCGTCACGGCCGGCGACGAATGCACGTCGCGGATGCGGCGCGATGCGACGCGCGTCGTCGTGAACAGCGCGCAAACGCCGACCGCCGAGTTCATCAAGAACCCGAACTGGACGTTCCCGGGCTTGTCGGCCGAGAACGACATTCGCGCGGCGGCCGGCGAAGCCGTCGACTTCATCGACGCCAACCGCTTCGCGGTCGCGCTGCTCGGCGATGCGATCTACACGAACCCGTTCGTGCTCGGCTACGCGTGGCAGAAAGGCTGGCTGCCGCTCACGCTCGCGTCGCTCGAACGGGCGATCGAGCTGAACGCGGTGTCGGTCGAGAAGAACCGCGCCGCATTCGACTGGGGCCGCCGCGCGGCGCACGACCTGGCGAGCGTGAAGCAGGCGGCCGCCGGCGCCGCGGGCGCCGCGCAACGCGCCACCGTGATCGCGCTGCACACGAAGAAGGCGGTCGATGCGCTGATCGCGAAGCGCGTGGAGTTCCTCACCGCTTACCAGAACGCCGCATATGCGGCGCGCTATGCGGCCTTCGTCGACAAGGTGCGCGCGGCCGAACGGGCGCTTGCCGACGGCGACGCCGCGCAGGAGCCGCTGACCGAAGCAGTCGCGCGCAACCTGTTCAAGCTGATGGCGTACAAGGACGAATACGAGGTCGCGCGCCTGCAGTCCGATCCGGCGTTCGTCGCGCGTCTGTCGTCGCAGTTCGAAGGCGACTGGAAGCTGAAATTCCACCTCGCGCCGCCGCTGTTCGCGAAGAAGGACGCGCACGGCCATCTCGTGAAGAAGGCGTACGGCCCGTGGATGCTGTCGGCGTTCCGCCTGCTCGCGAAGGCGAAGTTCCTGCGCGGCACCGGCCTCGATCCGTTCGGACGCACCGAGGAGCGCCGCACCGAGCGTGCGCTGATCGGCGAGTACGAGGCGCTGATCGACGAAGTGCTGGGCCGGCTGAACGCGGCCAACCGCCCGCTCGCGCTCGAGCTGGCCGCGCTGCCGGACGGCATCCGCGGGTTCGGCCACGTGAAGGAGAACAACCTGCGCGCGGTGCGCCAGAAGTGGGATGCGCTGCTGGCGAAGTGGCGCTCGCCGGCGGGCGGACAGTCGCACCAGCAGGTCGCGTAACGGCAGGTGGCGGGCGGCGGTCGTGCCGGCCGCCGCCCGCCGTTGCAATAGCGCCGGTTCGCAGCAAAAGCGCGAAAAAAAGCCACGGAACGCAGGTTCCGTGGCTTTTTCCATTGCGCGGCGCCCATAAGCGCGCCGGCGACCTTACTTCGTGTTCGCGTTCGCGGCGGCCACGGCGGTCATGTTGATGATCCGGCGCACGGTCGCAGCCGGCGTCAGGATGTGAACCGGCTTCGCGGCGCCGAGCAGGAACGGGCCGACCGTCACGCCGTCCCCGCCGACCATCTTCAGCAGGTTGTACGCGATGTTCGCCGCTTCGACGTTCGGCATGATCAGCAGGTTCGCTTCGCCCGACAGCGTGGTGCCCGGGAACGCAGCCTTGCGGACCGCTTCGGACAGCGCCGCATCGCCATGCATTTCGCCATCGACCTCGAGGTTCGGCGCACGCTCGTTGATCAGCCGGCGGGCTTCGGCCATCCGGCGCGACGACGCCGACGGCGCGCTGCCGAAGTTCGAGTTCGACAGCAGTGCGGCCTTCGGCGTGATGCCGAAGCGCTCGATCTCGCCGGCCGCCTGGATCGTCATGTCGGCGAGCTGCTCGGCGCTCGGCAGCTCGTTCACGTAGGTGTCGCACATGAACAGGTTGCGGCCCGGCAGCATCAGCAGGTTCATCGCCGCGAAATGCTCGGCGCCCTTCGCACGGCCCAGCACCTGCTCGATGAACTTCAGGTGCGTGTGGAACGTGTCGATCATCCCGCAGATCATCCCGTCCGCGTCGCCCAGATGCACGAGCATCGCGCCGATCAGCGTGTTGAACTTGCGCAGCGCCGCCTTCGCGACTTCCGGCGTCACGCCGTCGCGCGCGCCGATCTCGTGGTACGCCTGCCAGTAGCGCTGGTAGCGCGTATCGTCTTCCGGATTCACGATCTCGAAATCGACGCCGGCCTTCAGCTTCGAGCCGATCTTCTCGAGGCGCATCTCGACGACCGACGGCCGGCCGATGATGACCGGCTTCGCGATCTTCTCGAGCAGCACGAATTGCGCGGCACGCAGCACGCGCTCGTCCTCGCCCTCGGCGAACACGATGCGCGCTTCCTTCTTCTTCGCGGTCGCGAACACCGGACGCATCACCATGCCGGTGCGGTAGACGGTCGTGCCGAGTTGCTCGCGGTAGGCGTCCATGTCCTCGATCGGACGGGTCGCGACGCCCGAATCCATCGCGGCCTGCGCGACGGCCGGCGCGATCTTGATGATCAGGCGCGGATCGAACGGCTTCGGAATCAGGTATTCCGGCCCGAACTCGAGCGAGTGGCCTTCATATGCCTTCGCGACTTCCTCGCTCTGGTCGGTTTCCTCGGCCAGTTCGGCGATCGCGCGCACGCATGCGAGCTTCATTTCCTCGGTGATCGTCGTCGCGCCGACGTCCAGCGCGCCGCGGAAGATGAACGGGAAGCACAGCACGTTGTTGACCTGGTTCGGATAGTCCGAACGGCCGGTCGCGACGATCGCGTCCGGGCGCACGGCCTTCGCGTCTTCCGGGCGGATTTCCGGCTCCGGGTTCGCCAGTGCGAGGATCAGCGGCCGGTCGCCCATCGTCTTGACCATGTCCTGCTTCAGCACGCCCGCGCTCGAGCAGCCGAGGAACACGTCCGCGCCGACGATCGCATCGGCGAGCGTGCGCGCGTCGGTGGTCGCCGCATAGCGCTGCTTCGACGGATCGAGATTGCCGCGCCCTTCGTAGATCACGCCCTTCGAGTCGGCCACCAGGATGTTCGTCTTCGTCAGGCCGAGCTTCACGAGCAGGTCCAGACACGCGATCGCGGCCGCGCCGGCGCCCGAGCACACGAGCTTCACGTCGGCGAGCTTCTTGCCGACAACCTTCAGGCCGTTCAGGATCGCGGCCGACGCGATGATCGCGGTGCCGTGCTGGTCGTCGTGGAAGACCGGAATCTTCATGCGCTCGCGCAGCTTCTGCTCGATGTAGAAGCATTCGGGCGCCTTGATGTCCTCGAGGTTGATGCCGCCGAGCGTCGGCTCGAGCATCGCGATCGCCTCGACCAGCTTGTCGGGGTCCGATTCGGACAGTTCGATGTCGAACACGTCGATGCCCGCGAACTTCTTGAACAGGCAGCCCTTGCCCTCCATCACCGGCTTGGCGGCCAGCGGGCCGATGTTGCCGAGGCCGAGCACGGCCGTGCCGTTCGTCACGACGCCGACCAGGTTGCCGCGCGACGTGTATTTCTGCGCGTCGAGCGGATCGGCGTGGATCGCCTCGCACGCGGCGGCGACGCCCGGCGAGTAAGCGAGCGACAGATCGAGCTGGTTCGACAGCGGCTTGGTCGGCGTGACCGAAATCTTGCCGGGCTTCGGGTTCAGGTGATAAGCGAGAGCGGCCTGCTTCAGTTGTTCGTCCATGATTGACCTGCGAGAGACATGCGAAATATTGACGGTTCAGTACACAGCACCAGCGGCCGCATCTGCGTGAATCGAAGAGGTAGTCGACTGCGAGACGGCCCGCGGCACGCCCGGTCGGCGCGCCATCGAACCTCGGCGGGTGGCAACGGGAAAGTACAAAGTACTGAACGATTTCCAAGGGGCGACTAGTGTACACCCGCGCATGCGCCGTGTTGGTGCGCCGCCGCATATGCGCCGTCGATGGACGTTCGATCGGTCCCCGGTTGATCCGGCGGCGTCGGCCGCCCGCCCGAACCCGCGAATTCCGCCGAAAACCGGCCTGAATCGGGTAAAATAGCGGGCTACGCGCGCAGCGAAACGATCGGTGTTCCGATCGTGCCCCGGCCCTTCGGGCAGGTTCCCCTTGCTGCGCCATCGGGCGCGCGCCCGCTCTTCGCTCATCACCCAAGGAATGCCCATGACAGGCTACGATCGTCAGTCGATCTCGGATACGACCGCCAAAATCCTGCTGGAAGTGCAGGCGGTGCACTTCAACGCCGAAAAACCGTTCATCTTCACGTCCGGGTGGGCAAGCCCCGTCTACATCGACTGCCGCAAGCTGATTTCGTATCCGCGCGTGCGCCGTGCGCTGATGGAAATGGCGGAAACGACGATCATGCGCGACGTCGGCTTCGAGCAGATCGACTCGGTGGCGGGCGGCGAGACGGCCGGCATCCCGTTCGCGGCATGGCTCGCCGACCGCATGATGGTGCCGATGCAGTACGTGCGCAAGAAGCCGAAGGGCTTCGGCCGCAACGCGCAGATCGAGGGTCATCTGGAAGAAGGCTCGCGCGTGCTGCTGGTGGAAGACCTGACGACCGACAGCCGCAGCAAGATCAACTTCGTCAACGCGCTGCGCACCGCGGGCGCGACGGTGAACCACTGCTTCGTGCTGTTCCACTACAACATCTTCAAGGAAAGCGTGTCGGTCCTGAAGGACATCGACGTCGACCTGCACGCGCTCGCGACCTGGTGGGACGTGCTGCGCGTCGCGAAGGCGTCGGGCTACTTCGAGACCAAGACGCTCGACGAAGTCGAGAAATTCCTGCACGCGCCGGCCGAGTGGTCGGCGGCGCACGGCGGCGCCACGGCCCCGAAAGAATGACGCCACCCCGGCCACGCTGCCGGCGCCCAGGCTGAAACGGCCGCCCGCGACCTCGCGGGCGGTTTTTTTTCGTCCGTCGATCCAGATCAGCATCGGGCCGCGTCCGCGGCCACGGCATGCATCGCGCATCCAACCCTAATGCTAGACTTGCTCCAGCGCCGCCATCGGCTGCGCGCGCAACCACCTACAACGCCAATCACGCCGGGAGCGTCGGCCCGGCTCACGTGACGGGAGCAGCGCCATATGCGTGTGGATCGCCGGATCACCTCACCTGCGCCACCCGGTCGTACGGCTCCGTTCATCGCTACCCTGCTCTGCGCCGCCGCCGCCGCGTTGGCCACGTTCGCCACCGCGCCCGCGCGCGCGGAAGGCCCGTTCACCGTCACGAGCACCGACCTCGCGCCCGGTGGGCGCGTCGGCGCCGCGCAGCTGTTCGACCGCGGCGAATGCAACGGTGAAAACCGCTCGCCGCAGCTCAGTTGGCGCAATCCGCCGCCCGGCACGCGCGGCTACGCGGTGACGATCTTCGATCCCGATGCGCCGGGGCACGGCTGGTGGCACTGGGCCGTCGCCGACCTTCCCGCGACCGTCACGAGCCTGCCGGCCAATGCGAGCGCGTCGGGCTTCCTGCGGCGCATCGGCGCGAGCGAGGCGCGCAACGACTTCGGAACCGACGGCTACGGCGGCCCGTGCCCGCCGCCGGGCAAACCGCACCGCTACGTGATCACCGTGTACGCGCTCAAGGGCACGGACCTGCGCGTGGCCCAAGGGCGCCCCGCGCCGATGTTCGAGCACGAAATCGGCACGCTGACGATCGGCACCGCGCAGCTCACCGTCACCTACGGGCGATGAGCGCAGGCGGGCGTCGCGATCGCTTCGGCGCGCGAACGTCCACGCACCGCGCGCCGTTCTCCCGTCATTTCGGCTTGCTAGACTCCACCGCAGCGGTCGCGGCATCCCGCCGCGCACCCGTCGCGCCGCCCCGCTGCGGCGCGTGACGCGGCAGGCCGCGGCGGCCGCCGTGTCGTCCCCTTCCGGAGAACGCCTCATGTCGAACATCGTCATCGTCTATCACAGCGGCTACGGTCATACGCAGAAACTCGCCGAAGCCGTCCACGCCGGCGCGCAGGACGCCGGCGCGGCCGCACGGCTGATCGCAGTCGGCGAGCTCGACGACGCGGGCTGGGCCGCGCTCGACGCGGCAGACGCGATCGTCTTCGGCGCGCCGACCTACATGGGCGGGCCGTCCGCACAGTTCAAACAGTTTGCAGATGCGACGTCGAAACCGTGGTTCACGCAGAAATGGAAGGACAAGCTCGCCGCCGGCTTCACGAACTCGGCGACGATGAACGGCGACAAGTTCTCGACGATTCAATATTTCGTCACGCTGGCGATGCAGCATGGGATGGTATGGGTCGGCACGGGGATGATGCCGGCCAACTCGAAGGCGGCGACCCGCAACGACATCAATTACGTCGGCGGCTTCACGGGCCTGCTGGCGCAGTCGCCGGCCGACGCGACGCCCGACGAGGCGCCGCTGCCCGGCGACCTCGAGACGGCCAAGCTGTTCGGCCAGCGCGTCGCGCAGGCCGCCGTGCGCTGGACGGCCGGCGGCCGCTGAACGCCCGACGCTGGGCAGCGCGGCGGCACGCGGCGCGCGCACCACGCGCGCCGCACGCGCCAAAGCGACACAAGGCGGCCCGCGGGCCGTCTTTTTTTGGCCGCCGGCGGGCAGGCCCGCCGGCTGACGTCTTAAAATGGCGGTTTCAGGGCGCCGCGGCTCCCGTTTCATTCAGCGAGAACGAAATGAGCACCAAAGTTTTTGTCGACGGCCAGGAAGGCACCACCGGCCTCAAGATCTTCGAATACCTGTCGGCGCGCAACGACATCGAAATCCTGCGCATCGACGAAGCGAAGCGCAAGGACGTCGACGAGCGCCGCCGCCTGATCAATGCATCGGACGTCACGTTCCTGTGCCTGCCGGACGTCGCATCGCGCGAGTCGGCCTCGCTCGTCGAGAACCCGAACACGACGCTGATCGACGCGAGCACCGCGTTCCGCACCAGCGCCGACTGGGCGTACGGCCTGCCCGAGCTGACCCGCACGCAGCGCGACAAGATTCGCAACGCGAAGCGCATCGCGGTGCCGGGCTGCCACGCGTCGGCGTTCGTGCTGGCGATGCGCCCGCTCGTCGATGCCGGCATCGTCGCCCCGAGCTTCGCCGCGCACAGCTACTCGATCACCGGCTACAGCGGCGGCGGCAAGTCGATGATCGCCGACTACGAAAACGCGGCGCCGGGCGGCAAGCTCGCGAGCCCGCGCCCGTATGCGCTCGCGCTCGCGCACAAGCATCTACCGGAAATGGCCGCGCACACGGGCCTCGCGCACGCGCCGATCTTCACGCCGATCGTCGGGCCGTTCCTGAAGGGCCTCGCGGTCACGACCTACTTCTCGCCGGAGCAGCTCGCGAAGCGCGCGACGCCGCAGGACGTGCAGCGCGTGTTCGCCGAGTACTACGCGGACGAGCCGTTCGTGCGCGTCGCGCCGTTCAACGCCGACGAGAATCTCGACAGCGGCTTCTTCGACGTGCAGGCCAACAACGACACGAACCGCGTCGACCTCTTCGTGTTCGGCAACGAAGAGCGCTTCGTCACGGTCGCCCGCCTGGACAACCTCGGCAAGGGCGCATCGGGCGCCGCGATCCAGTGCATGAACCTCAACATCGGCGCCGCCGAGGACACCGGCCTCAAACGCTGAGCGCGCTTGCACGCGATGCAAAGCCGGCCGCGGGCCGGCTTTTTATTTGCCCATATCGGGCAATGAATTAAATCCAGTCGCCTGATTTACAAATATTTACAAGCTTTCCATTGCACGAGTGGCGTTGAATTAATTCAACGATTTTTATCCAGTCAATCCCGAATAGGGATAAACCGGATACCCGCGATTTAAACGCAGCCGTTATACGCGGGAAGGCTCCGGACGCCCGATCCGCGCGGCCGACGCCCACCGCGGCGCCACTCTACGACGCGCCGCGCGTTTTAATTCTTACTGAAATCCGCTTCCCGCAAGGATTCGTCGCGGGCGCTTTGTTTCAAGCGCCTTTTTTAGACGAGTTCATCAATTGACAGCGAATATCCAGACGGCGACATTAGCTCGCACAATTAAACGATTGGAGACAGCGGCATGTCGCACGCCTTATCGAAGGGGGTGGCAACGGCCTTTGCCATCGCACCTTTCCTGATTGCCTGTGGTGGGGGGGATTCCGGCGGCGCGCTCGCGCCGGTCGACGCGCCCCAATGTTCCGGATCGAGTTGCGGCACGCAAGGCCAGCCGCCGTCGCAGCCCATCAACGGCGCGCTGTGTCCGGCCGATGCCGACATCGTGAAGAGCACGTACCTCGGCGGCGCCGGCAGCGGCGAGGTCGTCAGCGTCAACATCGACGCGGTCGCGATGACCTACACGCTCAAATGGCTCGAATCGCCGATTCCGCTCGCGACCGGCACCGTCACGCCGAGCCGCGCCGGCGTCACGATCACCGGCAAGGTCGTGCACCCGCCGACCGGCACGCTGCCCACCGCCGAGCAGACCCGCTGCGCGTTCGTGCTGACGCCGGGCGCTGGCACCGCCCCGAACGGCTCGACCTACTCGACGGCCGCCGACTTCAACCAGGCGAACCCGCCGATGCTGCTGGTCGGCATGGGCGTCGCGGGCGGCGGCATCCCCGGTGCGACGGTCCAGTACGACGGGCTCACGATCATCCCCGGTGTGATCCAGAACGTCGGCCAGGTACCGAACCGCCATTTCGATTTCTACCCGTTCCTCGGCTTCGCGAGCACGACGACCGACCTCTCGAAGCTGCCGGGCACCTACAACGCGCTGATCTATCACCTCGTGCCGTCGGGCAACTACGCGACGAAGGGCGTCAACTCGAGCGAGACGTTCGATGCGAACGGTGCGTGCACGTCGTCGTCCGGCAGCTGCATGACGACCGGCAATCCGTGGACGCCGCATGCGAGCGGCGGCTACTTCGACAGCACGCAGGCGCCGCAGATCCTGCCGCAGACGTCGCTGCCGTTGATCGGCGCGACCGGCAAGTCGGCGACCGCGCACATGGTGATCGGGCAGCTCAACGGCGCGACGGTGCCGGTGATCGTGCGTACCGGCGACGTGAACCTCGGCACGCCGCCGCTGCATACGGACGCCAAGGTCGACGACGAATCGGGGATCGCGGTGCTCGCCGGCGCGACGGCGCTCCAGTCAGGCGCGATCGACGGCGGCTACGCGGGCGCGGACTCGAATTTCAAGTACACCGCCGCGCTGATCCGCGGCAGCAACGCGTCGTTCATCAATCCGAGCACGCAGGCCGAAGAGGACGGCTTCACGCTCGACTACGGCCAGTCGACGCCGGGCCTGCTGAACACGACCACGAAGCCGGCCAGCGGCGCGACCTACCCGTCCGCGTCGGGCGTGGTGATCGCGACGGGCGGCCTGTACGCGGCACTCGTGCAGGGCACCGTGAATGGCGGCGTCACGTCGACGTCGGCGAACGCGAGCACCTCGTCGACGCCGTACTTCGGCGTGGGCGCGCAGATCAGCAAATAAGCGGTGCGCGGCGGCGGGCGCGCCGCCGCGCACCGCACGCATCGCAGGAAAGGCACGAAACGACGGCGCCCGGCACGGCGCAGCTACGCACGCGGCACGAGCAACGAAACAGAAGCGGTCGACAGGGAGCCGGCCGCCGAACAAGACAAATCTGGAGGAGCAACATGAAGCGCAACCTCGTTCTGGCGGCGGCCCTTGCCGCCCCCCTTCTTTCCGCATGCGGCGGCGGCAGCGACAACCCGCCGCCGCTCGTCGAAGACCGGCTCTGCCCGGCGTCGCTCGACTACAGCACCGTCTTCACGGGCGGCGCGGGCAGCGGCGAACTGGCCAAGGTCCAGCTCGACACGACCAAGATGACCTGGCAGGTCACCTACGTCGAATCGGCGGTTCCGCAAACCACCGGTACCGTCACGCCGACGCGCGCCGGCACCGTGGACAGCGGCACGCTCACGCAGGAAACGATGTTGCCGACCAACAAGCTCAACCAGTGCGCGTTCCGCCTGAACGGCGCGAGCCTCGATCCGTCGCGGCCGGCGCGCATCTTCGTCGGCTTCGGCGTCGCCGGCGGCACGATTCCGGGCAAGGAGATCCAGTTCAACGGCGTGCTCGGCCAGGCCGCGGTGCCCGACACGAAGTTCCCGTACTACCCGTTCATCGGTTTCTCGTCGATCGAAACCGACATCACGAAGGTCGCCGGCACGTACAGCCATATCGGCTTCGGCGAAGTGCCGTCGCAGAAATTCGCGCCAGCGTCGATCGATGCGAAGGTGACGATCAACGCCGACGGCACGTGGACCAAATGCGACACGACCGGCCAGTTCGCCGGCGGCGCGTGCGTGCAGCAGGGCACGAACTTCGTGCAGTCGGCCGACGGCAGCGGCGCGTTCCAGAGCAACAACTACCAGAGCCAGCTGAAGCCGACGCTGTCGGCGACGCCGCAGGGCAAGGGCTTCATGATCGTCGGCAGGCTGCGCAACCAGCTCGTGCCGGTGCTCGTGCGCACGGGCGTCGCGAACCCGAACCCGACGCCGGACAGCAACGGCGTGCCGGGCCTCACCGCCGACGACGAATCGAGCATCTCGATCCTGTCGCCGCAGACGGCGATCGCGGCCGGATCGCAGAACGGCGAATACATCGGCGTCGACAGCCAGTTCGACTACCGCACCACCGCGCTGATCAACAACCAGGCCACGCTGCTCGATCCGTTCCAGCCGTCGCAGGCTTCGCTCGCGACCGCGCTCGACCTCGACTACACGCAGAAGGTGCCGGGCACGGTCACGACGATCCACACGGGCTCGGGCAGCACGTCGCCGACCGGCAAGTTCATCTTCACGGGCGGCGTGTTCGGCTTCCTCGACAACGCTGGGACGACGCCGTATTTCACGATCGGCGCGTTCGTCCAGTAAGCGGAGGCAAGCCGTGATGAACAAGACCCTTCTCTGCGCGGCAGCCGGGGCGCTTGCCCTGGCGCCGCTCGCCGCGCAGGCGCAGAGCGCCGGCAGCAACGTCGTCACACTGGGCTGGTTCCACGTGATGCCGCAGCAAAGCAGCACGCCGATGACGACCAACGTCGCGCCGACGCCGATCAACACGCCGCTGCGGCTGCCGCCGACGTTCACGTCGCCCGGCACCGGCCTGCGCACGAGCGGCGCCGACACGGTCGGCCTGACGGTCAGCCATTTCCTGACCGACCACATCGCGGTGACGTCGGTGGCCGGCGTGCCGCCGGTGTTCAAGGTGTCGGGCCAGGGGACCATCAGGCCGCCGGGACCGGCCGGCGCGCTCGGCACGCAGAACATCGGGCTCGCGTCGGTGAACCCGATCGTCAAGAGCGTGCGGCAGTGGAGCCCCGCGGTGTTGCTGCAGTACTACTTCGGCGCGGCGACCGCGAAGTTCCGGCCGTTCCTCGGGCTGGGCGTGTCGTACAACTGGTTCAGCGACCTGCAGCTCAATACGAACTTCATCAAGCAGACGCAGGACAATCTGGGCGCGATTCTCGCGGCGGGCGCGGGCAAGCCGGGGACGACGTCGGTGGAGGCGAAGGCTTCGTCGTCGTGGCAGCCGGTGTTCAACGCGGGCTTGCAGTACAACTTGACCGAGCACTTCGGGCTGATCGCGTCGGTGACCTACATCCCGCTGAAGACGACGTCGACGGTGACGATCAAGGCCGCCGACGGCACGGTGCTCGCGGAGTCGAAATCGGAGCTGAAGGCGGATCCGATCATCAGTTACGTCGGGATGACGTACAAGTTCTGATGCGGACGAAGCCGGATGAAACCGGCCGAAGCTGCAGGAAGCGACAGCCCGCGTCAAAAAACGCGGGCAAAAAAAAGCCCGCCTAAGAGGCGGGCTGAATCCATATCAGAGGAGACATGGAGGAGACAGGTGTAACTATAGCGAATCGAATGCGGCATTGCAACATTTCCGTAGAGAAAATCAGGATTTTCCCTCGAACGCGCACTCTAGACGTTTAGTCGTCATCCGACCCCTCCCCGTTCTCCCGCTCCAGCACGGCGCCGAGCGTGTCGCGCAGCAGCGCGACCGGCCGCGTCAGGCGGCCCGGCAGCGCGCCGTGCACCATCCATACGTTGATTCGCGTCTCGAGCCCCGTGGTTTGCACCACGCGCAGCGCGTCGCGATGTGCGCTGCGCGCGAGCGCATTCGGCGAGGCGATGCCGATGCCCGCGCCGCGCGCGACCAGCGACAGCTGCAATTCCGAGCCGAACGCCTCGACCGCGACGTCGAACGGCAGGCCGGCCGCGCCGAGCGCGCGGCTCAGCGCCGAACGCATGCCGCAGCCGTCCTGACTCAGCACCCACGGAAAACCCGACAGCACGTCGAGCGACAGCGGCCCGTCCGGCAGCGGGAAATCGCGCGCGGCGACCAGCACCGTCGGCTGCGTGCCGAGCAGCGTGGCCGTCAGCGTGTCGGGCAGCGCCGCGCTGGCCGGCACCATCACGGTCGCGACATCGACCGTGCCGCGCTCGATGCCCTGCACCAGCGCCGGCGACCAGCCGGCCGTCACGCGCAACGTGAGCCGCGGAAACGCATCGCGCAGCCGGTCGATCGGCTGCTCCAGCGCGAGTTCGGACAGAAACGGCGGCACGCCGATGCGCAGCTCGCCCGACGGCTCGCTGTCGGGCGAGCCGGCCGCCATCAGCTCGTCGATCGCACCGAGCACGTTGCGCGCCAGCGCATAGACGTCGCGCCCGGCGGCGGTCGGCTTCAGCGGCTTGCTCTGCCGCTCGAGCAGCGGCAGGCCCAATAGCGCCTCGAGGTTCTGCACGCGGCGCGTCAGGCCCGGTTGCGTCAGATGGAGCTTCGCGGCGGCGGCGACCATCGAGCCGCTGTCGACCACGGCGACGAACGCCTCGAGATCACGCGTATTCAAAGCAAACTCGCATAATCATGTTAGACATATTTCAATTGTCGCATAACGATGCGATACCTACGATGAGGACTTCTTCCTCACTTGCGCGGAGCTCCGATGAACTGCCCTGCCGACGCCTGCCCCGCCGCCGTTCGCCGCGCGGCGCACGCCCAGCCTGCGCTCAGCGCCGGCATGACGCTGTTCTTCGCCGCGACGGTCGGCGTGATCGTGATGGACCTGTTCGCCGCGCAGCCGCTGACCGGCGCGATCAGCGCGGACCTGCGCCTGCCGGCGGGCCTCACCGGCCTGGTCGCGATGCTGCCGCAGCTCGGCTACGCGGCCGGCCTCGTGCTGCTGGTGCCGCTCGTCGACCTGCTCGAGAACCGTCGGCTGATCGTCGCGACGCTCGTGGTCTGCGCGGCCGCGCTCGCGCTGCCCGCGTTCACGCGCTCGGGCGCCGTGTTCCTGGCGGCGACGCTCGTCGCCGGCGCGGCTTCCAGCGTGATCCAGATGCTGGTGCCGATGGCCGCGGCGATGGCGCCCGAAGCGCAGCGCGGGCGCGCGGTCGGCAACGTGATGAGCGGGCTGATGCTCGGCATCCTGCTGTCGCGGCCGCTCGCGAGCCTGATCGCCGGCACGGCCGGCTGGCGCGCGTTCTACGTGCTGGCCGCGCTCGCCGACGCGGCGATCGCCGCGGTGCTCGCGCTGCGGCTGCCGTCGCGCGTGCCGTCGGTCACGACCGGGTATCGGGCGCTGCTCGCGTCGATGGGCCGCCTCCTCGCCGCCGAGCCGGTACTGCGCCGCCATGCGCTGTCGGCGGCGCTGGCGATGGCCGCGTTCAGCGCATTCTGGACGGCCGTCGGGCTGCGCCTCGCGCAAGCGCCGTTCGGCCTCGATCTGCACGGGATCGCGCTGTTCGCGTTCGCGGGCGCGAGCGGCGCGATCGTCACGCCGCTGGCAGGTCGCGTCGGCGATCGCGGCCACGGTCCGGCCGCGCAGCGCGCCGCGCACCTGACGATGCTCGCCGCGCTGACCGTGCTGGGCATCGCCGGCGCCGGCTGGTTCGGCTTCGACGCGCCCGCGCACCGCGGCATCGCGCTGGCGCTGCTGGCCGGCGGCGCGGCGCTGCTCGATGCGGGCGTGATCGTCGACCAGACGATCGGCCGGCGCGAGATCAACCTGTTGAACCCGGCCGCACGCGGGCGGCTGAACGGCCTGTTCGTCGGACTGTTCTTCGTCGGCGGCGCGCTGGGGGCCGCACTGGCGGGCAGCGCGTGGGCGTGGGCGTGGGGCGGGTGGAGCGCCGTGTG